>JBGPJK010000075.1:0-15812 GCA_041485425.1 Terriglobia bacterium
CAGCACCGCCGCGTTCGCCGACCCCACAACCGCGGTTGTCCCCGGGCTGAACCCGAAGCCCTGAATGGTGAGAGGCGTTCCTCCGCTTACGCTGGCCCGAGCCGGCGTCACCGAGTCGCCGTAGAAGACGCGCATGTGATAGCGGAAGTCCGGGCGCCCGTCGCCGCGGTAATCGGCCACTCCGATACGAAAATCGCTGGTGCCCAGCAAGCTCGCATCCAGGCGGGTCATGCCGGGATTCAGGGTGTTGAAAGCGAAAGGCGTGAACGCCGGCGGCAGGGTTCCCGGCGGATCGGGCAGCGCCCAGATTCCAATCACCGGCAGAGCCTTGCTCTGCGAGGCGGCCCCGGTTTCGTCCAGCGCGGTGACCTCCACCGATAGCGTGCGATCGATCTGGCCGGAGAACCAGAAGTAATCGGCGTTGCCATAGCCGCTGAGCATCCCCATCCAGTCTCCGCCCGCAGGTACAGGCGCGGGGGCGGAATAGTCTTCAGGTCCGAACCAGTCTGGTGCGTCGATCGCGCTTGCCTGCATCGGGATGTCCTGCTGAAGATCTGCGCCTTTGCTTACCGTCAGGATGATCGGCTGCGCCGCGCCCGAAGGCTGGACTTGCCAGGGGCCGTAGGGTCCCACGGCTTGTGACCAAAGGGGATCGAGTGCTTCTACGCTGAGTTCGTATTGAGCGCTGCTTGCGCCATTGGGAATTTCCAGGCCAGCCAGGTCGAACCAGCCTTCGAGCGCCAGATCATCGGAGCCGAAGCGGTCGTAAGGTTGTCCGGTGCTGTCAGTGGAGCCGGTCACCGGGTTTCCGCCATATCCGCGGAACAGGAAACCGGAAACGGAGGTTGCCACCGAACTGCGGGAAGCTTTGCCGGATGCGGGATCGATCCAGCGCGCCACCACGTTGACCCCCTGCATGCCCTGGGCGGCCAGCCCGCTGCCATCCACAAAGTGCACTGCGCCATGAATGCGAGTGGTGTTCTCGGAGAACAGTTGCTTGCCGGGAAAGTTGTTCTGGTTCTGCGTGGTGATTGGATAAAGGCGCGAAAGCGCCGCGCGATCATCCATCTTGGGCATATCGGCGTCAGCATAACAAATGGAGATGGGAATACAGGTATCGGGATCGGCGGCATGCATGACCGTGAAGCCGTTGTAGTCGTCCGGCGTGGGGACTGGCTGGCGGGTGATGACATTCAGGTTGGCCTGCGACCAGTCCAGTCCCAGCACCCGGCCCAGAACCCGCACCAGGCGATATTTCACATCGGGCAACTGCGCCGAAGTCTGAGCGCAATTGCCGTTGATGATGATCAGAGCATGGACAATGTGGACGTCGGGGCTGAGGTTGTCGGGCCCGCCGAAGACGGCGTTGGTGAAGCAATAGTCGGCGCCGCCGGCGCCCAGGCCCAGGAATGCATCCGTAACCGCGCCGTCGGCGTCATAAACGACGGCCACGGGCTGGTTCAGGGCGCCGGGAGCAATGTCCGCCGGGATGGTGATCGAGCCATCGGGGTTCGCGATAACATTGTTGCCACTGACGTCTTCGCTGAGTTGTCCGGCGAGCGTGGCGGATATCGCTGCGGTGGAGATGGAGGTCCAGCGGCTGAACCCGTCCGCCACAAAAGCGTTCGCGCCGGCCTGCGGAAGCAGGGGACTGAGATCGCCCTGGTCGGTGTAGTAATTGACCGCACCCTGGGTCCAGGTCAGCGGCACGCCTTTCGTCCCGGAATTGAAGTAGCTGCTTCCCGCCACGTAGCGCGGGCCGCCGGCGTGCGAGAGTTGCGGCAGCACGACCAGCACCAGGAATGCCACCAGCAACGCATACAGCACCCAGAAAAGCAGTCGAACCAGCCGCGCACCTCCGGATCGAGGGCCGGCGCCTCCGTCCAACACCTGGAAGCCTCGCCGCTCGACACTGCCTGCATGGGGAGAATGAAAATGCGGTTCCATGGTTACTACTCCTGCGCGCGCCGGATGGCGCGGGCGAAATCGCTGGTGCTGACGTGAGTTTTTCCTCGCAGCCGGACGTCTGCGGCGGGATCGCCGTTAAGGCGCGAGGGATCCAAAACGACGTGCCCGCTGGGGTCCACCGGGAAGCGGCCCAGCGGTCCCCCCACCGGGCTGGTCAGCCCCAATTTGCTGGGCGGATAAAGGAAGAGCAGCACCCGTTCGCCGGGGCGATAGCGTTCGCCTGACTCCCACAGCCCGGCCCATTCGCGGATGGTGAGCGTCTGCCCGGCGCGGACCCCGCGAATTGCCTCGTCCACCCGGAAGCTAATGCGCATGGTCGCGACCTGCGTGGCGGTGGTGGCGGCCAGGGGCTCCACCGCAGTGACCGTGCCGGCAAAGATGTAGCCCGATTTTTGGCTGAGCTGACCCAGGCCAAGGGTGCGAGCAGCGATGGCAGGGCGCAGTTCCTGGGCAAAGATCGGCCGGTAGAACCTGGGCAGGAGAAGCAGAAACATCCAGAGCGAGAGAACCTTCCAAGATGACAGCATTGCAAGCCTCGTAGGGAGAGATCGAGGCCAGCCATTTGACGAGAGTAGTTTGATGCTAGAGAAAAGGGCACATGCTGGCTGTGCCGGTAGTCACGAAAGTATGTGATACGGGCCGCAGAGTCCCGAATCCGGAAAGCCCTAGGGATTTTGCCGAGTGTGCAGTTCCGCCGAAAGATGGGCTCCCGTCAACAGCAGCAGTCCGGAAAGGAAGGCCCAGAACATCAGGCTCACCGACAAGGCGAACGGCCCGTACACTTCCTGGAAATTCAGCCGGGGCAGCGCCAGGATATAGGCGTACTTCAAGCCCTCCGACAGCAAGCCGGTGATCACTGCCGTGGGCAGCACGGCTAGCGCCGGAACTTTGCCGTTGGGCAGCAGCCAGTAGATGAGGAAGAAAATGGCGATGCTGGCGGCGATGGCGAAGACCTTCATGACCACAAATCCGACCAGCGTGATGATGAACAGCGCATGACCGCGCAGCAGATTTTGCAGCAGCGCCACGTTTCCGGCGGTGGCCGCAATCGAGAGCAGCGCCAGCACGCCGCAGCCAAAGACCAGGCCGAGCGCAATCAGTTGATTGCCCAAATACGACCGGTTGTTGCGGAAGTGCCAAATCCGGTTCAGCGCGACTTCCAGCGGCATGAAGATTCCGGTTGAGGTCACCAGCAGAATGAGCAGCGAAACGATCTGCGCGCGATGACGCGCGCCCACCAGGGCATTCAGATTGCGGATCACGAACTCCTGTCCGGCGGGCAGGTAGTCGCGCAGCAGTTGCACAACCACGTCGTACATCACCGGCGAGTGGAAGACGCGCCGGATCAGGGTCATCAGCAGCAGCACAAACGGGAAGAACGACAGGAGGGCGTTGGCGGCAACCGAAAATGCAAACGTGTGTACCTCGGTGCGTAACATATATTTCACGGTGGAAACCACCAGCCCGGCATACGTTCTGGTACCCTGCGTTCGAACGCTGGCGTTAAGGCTTGCCGCCGCGGCAGAGGGCGAAGATGACTGCTGGTCAGGCATAAGTCTTTCTTCCATGTTATCAGACAGTTGCAGCTGTGCTTTTGCGCCGGCCGGCGGCCCCTGCACCGGGGAAGCGTCTTACGTTGGGGGAAAGGGTCTTCTCTCCTGGGACCCTAAGACGTTCTACTCCTTTCTTGTTCAGTTTTCTTCTCTTGCCAGAAACCGAGTTCCTGAATATTATCTTGTGCTCGCTGCGGCAAGGTCGAGCAGCGAGTTCACCGACTCGGGTTGATGTTTCGTGCTTTGCAGTCGAAATCTGCGCAACACGACAGGCTCCAGAACTCTGCGCCGTTCTTTCTACGGGCGCAGAACTCGGGAGCCTTTGCTGTTGCCGTAGACTTCGCCGGCCCACGGAGTGTCAGCTGCTGGGCTTCCGGATCTCTTTGAGGGGGTCGAACGTAGCAGTGCACGGAGATGCGGAAGAAGTTTAGATAAAAGACTCAGGAGCGAAAGGAGTACTTTGTGAGAGAGAAGGGCACAGTGAAGTGGTTCAACGGGGCTAAGGGGTATGGTTTTATCCAGCGCTCCACCGGCGAGGATGTCTTCGTCCATTTCTCCGCCATCCAGGAGAACGGATACCGCACGCTCAACGAGGGAGAAACCGTGGAGTTTGATCTGCTGAAGGGCCCCAAAGGCTTCCAGGCGGGTAACGTAGTCCGCGTCTAACCCGCCGGGCGGCCACCATTCGCTAACCCTCCCAGTTCCCCCTGGGAGGGTTTCTTATTCTTGGAGATTTCCGATGGTTGACTGCAAAAGTCAGAAGTCTGAAGGGGGAATCCAGATCTGAAGAAGCCATCTCATAAATGCTGTTCGGGGTAGTTGGTGTAATCGCCTGTGGGTGTTGAAAAACTCACTTTCTAGAAATCCGCAAAAATTAGATCGCGTCAGGATGCCCTACAAACGGCTTTCTCTGCCCGGCCAGACATTTTCTATCCCCCAAATTCTCCCTGATTTCTGAAATCTCGAGTTTTTCAACAGCCACGCCTGATTACGTCAACAATCGGCCCATAGAGCATTCCTCGCGATGGCTTTGACAATACCCGTCTATGTTTTCCGTGCTAAAATGCCGACCGCTCGGTTGGGAAGGCGGGCTATGCGGAAAACTATTGTCCTGTCGCTGGCGATTCTTCTGGTTCTGGCTGCATCCGCGCCGCTGGCGCTGGCGCAGGGAACCTACACGCAGATTGATGTGCCGGGGGCGGTCTCGACCCTTGCTACCGGAATAAACGCGGCAGGGGACATAGTGGGTGCGTACGATGACGCCAGTGGAGTTTCTCACGGCTTTCTTCTAAGCGGCGGCGTTTACACCACGATTGACTATCCGGGCGCGGCCTATACGTCCGTAACCGGCATTAACGACGTGGGACAGATTGTCGGGGATGACAGCTATGACGGATTCCTATACGACCTGCAGACACAGGCTTTCACAACAATCAGCGTTCCCGGCCAAAATGGCTACACTATTCCCTTGGCTATTAACAACGCTGGAACGATCGTAGGTTTTATCTCAATACAGGGCAAGGGCCCGGTCGGATTCGAGCTGGCTGGCGGGAAGTACCGGGAGGTACTGCCGAAAGGTTTCGAGTTCTCTTTCGTGGCAGGCATAAACAATTCAGGCGAGGCCGTCGGCCAAGGATCTAACTTCCTGAACGATCTTAACTTCTTGTTCAACCAAGGAAAGTTTCAACCAAGTGGCATACCTATGTCAGCGTCGGCAAATGGAATAAACGATCTTAACGCAATCGTGGGGAAATACCTTTCAAACAACAACTATTTCGGATTCGTGCTTCAGAATGGCGTATTTCAGCGCCTGCGATTTCCGAGGGAGAACTACACGATTGCACAAGGCATCAATACTAGCGGGGAGGTCGTTGGCTATTTTGACGACTCAAGCGGCGTCGGACACGGCTTCACGTGGACGCCTCCCGCTGATGCGGCAAAGAAATAGCCCAAGGTCGGGTCGGTCGCTGTTGAAATATCGCCATTACACCAATAACGCTCCAAGTGGCTTGTTTGTGAGATGAAATGGCTCTGCTGACATCCCCCATGAAGTGGCTCAGGGGAATGGAGGAGAAAGGCGAAGCGAAGCCGCCTCCGCGCAGAACAGCAGATTCCTCGCACCTTCTCGCCGTGCTGGACGCGGCTGCGGCCGGCTCGGAATGACCAAGCTCTGAATTCTGCCGAGGGTGTCAACCGAGCCATCTGAAATCAAGGATTGTTCCTAGGCCAGCGTCTTTCCGCAAAGCCTCTCCAGCACCTGGATGGGTGCGTCTTCGGGGGAGACCAGGGCTTGCGGGGGGACGATAAAGGTTTGCTCCATGGCGAACTGGCCGGAAAGTGCTGCGTGCGGCACTCCATCGGTGAACACCAGCCAGGTGGCTTTAGGCGGAAACTCGATGCGTTCTTTCTGCGGGCCGTTCTGAAAATCCGAGTTTTCCTTGAGGAAGTCGTGAAAGCGCAGCATGAACTGATCGTAGGCGGAGCGGTCAGCAACCGGCAGTCCGGCCGAATGCAGCAGGTGCATCACGCTGCGGCTGGGGCTGGACGCGGCGAACCGGTTCAGCCCTGCTTCGGCCGCATAGCGCTTGGCCAGAGTGGGGAATCGCTCGGCGATGAACCACACGCGGTTCTGGCGGGGATTCACATTGGTGAACACGCGCAGGATGCGTCCGCCGTGAGTTGGCCGGCTGGGAAACGCATCCACGTGCAGCAGGTCGTTTCTCTTGTGCAGCGGCAGGTCGCGGCCTTCCTCTTCCAGCGGACGGAAGCTGGCGTAATCGCGCAGAAACTTGCCGGCGTAAGGTGCCAGGAAGGTGGAAACAAACGCCGTCACTTGGGACGAGTAGTTGCGCATGATGTCGTGTACCCGCTTCTGGTCCTGGCGCGTACCGCCGAAACCGCGCAGTATGTCTTCGTCGGGGCGGTAGGAGATGTTCTTGTGCAGCCTGGAATCGGTCTGCGGCTGGCGGATCAGGTATTCAGACTCTTCCTGTGGCAAGCGGAAAGGCGGTTGCTGGAAGAACAGGATTGCGCCTTGCTCCAGTTGCTGGCAGTAGTAGCGGGAACGATCAGCGCTGCTGGTGGCTGGCAGCCAACCGCCGTCGGCACGGTAGTCATTGACGTCGATCCAGAGCATGGCAGTTGATTGTAGCGCTGCGCTCGCTGCGACATCGCCCAGGGCAAGATGCCGGCGCTACCAACCCCTACTGTAGTTCCAGGGAAACCAGGTCTCCGTCGGCCTTCCCGCCGGCTTTGTAGTTGACCAGCACCCGCCGGCTCTTCCACTCGCAGGAAAACCGGTCCTCCCCGATCAGCAGCAGCGCCTTGTAATCTTCGGTACGCAACTTCACGATCTTGGCGCCTGCGGCAATCGTCAGCACCGCAACCGGCGCCTGCGCACAGTCGATGCTTACCAGTTTTCCCTTCAGAAATTGTGTCTTGCGGCGGTCCGGCTGCGGCTCCGCGGGCGGTTCGGGCTCTTCCGCACTCGCCGGCTCGCTTTTTTGTGCGCTTTGCTTTTCCGTGGCATGTTGCGGCTGCGCCGCCGGCGCGGCAGTCTGCGCCGGATGTTCTGGCTCCTTCGTGGGCAGCATCCCATATTTTTTCAGGGTGGGGAGGTCTGCCAGATTTTTCTGCGCCGCCTGTGCGATCTGCGGATTCTGGCTCCCTTTGAGTTGCTCCAGCAGGGCCAGGGCCGCGTCCCACTTCTTGCCGGCCATGTAGATCTGGGCCATGTTGAGCAAATATTGCTGGTTGCGCGGGCTGAGCAAGATGGCCGCCCGCATCGCCTCCATGGCTGAGCTGATTCCGCCGCCCTCCACCCGCGCCATGCCCAGCATGCTGTAGGCCTCCGCGAACTCCGGGTTCCAGTCGAGCACCGCGCGCAAATCCTGCATCATGTTGGAGAGTCCTTGGAACTGTTGTCCGTTGGACTGGGCCGCGTGATACTTCACCAGCGCCAGGTAGTAACGCACCCAGGCATCCTTGGGATCAAGTTCCAGTGCCCTGCTCAGTTCCTCGGTTCCCTGGTCGAATTCTTTCCGCTGCATGTGGTCCCAGGCCAGCGCGCGGTGCACAATTGCGTTGTCGAGCTTGGGCTGGCTGATGACGCTTTGCAAATCCTGCAATCCCTGGTCGCGATGCTCCGGCAGCCGCACCATGACCTCTGCCACCAGCGCCCGCGCCTCTCCGTCGGCAATCGGCTGTGTGCTGGTGCCCACTTCAACCGGTCCAAGCGGCGTGGGGAACCGGTGTACTGGTTCGCCGGCGATGGTCGTCGTGCCCAGCGGCTGCGCCGCCGCTTGCGCCTGGAACCGCGGCGCCAGGGAATGGAAATAATCCTCCACCGCCTGGTCGAACTGCGCCGGGGTCATCCCGTAGGCTTTCTGGATCGCTTGCTCCACCGGCATCTTCTCGTTCTCGACCAACCCAAAGTACGTTCCCGTCTCCGCCAGCTTGTTCTGGTTGAGCAGGTAGTGCATCACCATCCACGATTGGGCATGGAACAAGGTGTGATGCGTGCCCTCCTGGTAACTCGAGGTGTCATGACGCGTGTTGAACAGGTCGGGGATGGACTGCCACGGAGCAGTCGCCAGCAACTCCACCAATGAGTCGGGGTCACCGCCCAACTGCACCTGCTTGTCGTCGAGCCGGATGCTGGCAAAATATTCGGCGAAGCCTTCGTCGAACCAGCTCTGGGTGGGCGGATAGTTGTAGTTCAGCATCAGGTGGGCGAACTCGTGCGCAACCGACCGCCAGCTGTCGTCAGCCGAGAGATTCAGCACGATGTAATTGCGGTCCTCGCCGGGCAGGAAAAATCCCGCAGCCGAGATGGGCTGTCCCTGACGCAGCGGCGCGATCTGCGCGTACTCGTTGTCGGTCTTGAAGGCGACGATCTCCAGCGGCTGTGGCAGGTTGAGCTTGGTTTTCATGAGCAGTTGGCTGAAGACGGAGCGCATCTGCTCGAAACGGTAGGCAACCTCGTGCCCCTTCTTTTCCCCGGCATCGGTGAGCACGGCGAAATGAGACGAACTGACGCGGATCCACTGCGGCTCCGCCGCGTCCGCCCGGGCACAAAAAAGTCCCGCGAATAGAACGGAAAGAAAGATGCGTTGCAGGCGGGCGCGGACCATGCTCGTGAACCCCAGAGATGCTACCACGCTTCCGCCGCCGGTATCTGAGAACTGAGATCCGAGAACTGAGAACTGAAGTTCAAAAGTGAAAACCCGGAAATGAGAACTAAGAGCTGAGTTTCCGGGCCGCCCAGCGAGCGTGCTCCGCCACCAGTGCGTCTTCGTCTTGTGACAACTTGCGCAGAGGCTCCAGGAACCGCGGATCGCCGCTGTTGCCCATAGCGATCACTGCATTCCGTCGCAGCCCACTCAACTTCGCCCGCCGAACCGGTGATCCGCGAAACTCTCCCCGGAACTCCTCAGCCTTCATCTCGGCCACCCATTCCAGCGCCGGATTCACCAACGCCTCCCGCGGCTGAAATTCCGCCGCCGTGGTGGCCGGCGCTTTCCGGTTCCACGGACACACATCCTGGCAAATGTCGCAGCCGAACACATGCCGCCCCATGCCCGCGCGCATCTCCTCCGGAATTGCGCCGCGTTTTTCGATGGTCAGGTACGAAATGCACTTGTTGGAATCGAGCTGGTACGGCGCGATCAATGCATAGGTAGGACAAGCATCAAGGCAGCGGGTGCAACTCCCGCAGCGATCCGGTGCGGGCAAGTCCAGCTCCAGATCGAGCGATGTGAGAATCACTCCCAAGAACAGCCACGACCCCAGTTTCTGATTCAGGATGCAGGTGTTCTTCCCAATCCACCCCACCCCGGCGTACTTCGCATACACCCGCTCCACGACCGGTCCGGTGTCCACATAGCAGCGTGTCTGTAGCGCCGGCGTCCCGCCGGCTGTCGCGGGGGCATCCTGCCCCCGCTGTCGGCAAGCGTTGAGAAGCTTGCCCTCGACCACCCGCAGCCTCCTCATCACCGCTTCGTGATAATCCTCGCGACTCCACGCGTACCGCGAAATCCATCCCCGCTCGGGATCCTGCACCTCGGTCGAATACGCCTCCGCGGTGTTGTAGTTGATGGCGCAGACAATCACGCTGCGCGCCCAAGGCGCCGCCGATCGCAAGCAGGCGCGTTTCAGACGCCCCGCTTCATCCCGTGCCTCCATGTACTTCATCTCACCCGCGCGTCCTGCCGCAATCCACTCGGAAAAGCGCTGCAGCTCGGCGAAGTCGCGCACCGGCGCCACCCCCGCCAACTCAAAGCCGGCTTCAGCCGCCGCTTGCTTCACCAAAGCCGTGATGTCGCTGATCTGCTTCAACTTACCTCGCAAAGGCCCAGCCCCCCATTATCCCAGCCGGTGTGCACGAGTCACCAGACCCTGTGATCTAGGACACAGCCAGACGTAGCAAGCCCAAGGCATCTTGGAACAGGGTGGAACCGGGGTGCTTTTCCTGCCCCAGGGTTCTCGCACGCCGACAAAAGGCCGAAGGAGGGGGCGCGATGATCAACCGTCGTCAGCGCTTCAAAATCGAAGCAGTCAAGCCGCCCAAGCAGGACCCCCAGGAACGGGTCCACAACTTCAACGAGGTGTCGCAGCCCTACACCCCGGAGTTGGCGATGGAGCAGGCCCAGCGCTGCCTGTACTGCGATCACGCCCCCTGCGCCAAAGGCTGCCCCTTGCACAACGATATCCCTGCCGCCCTGTTTCTTCTGGGCCAGGGCGATTTCATCGGCGCCGCCCTCAAGTTCATGGAAACCTCCAATTTCCCCGATGTCTGCGGCCGCATCTGCCCCCAGGAAAAGCAATGCGAGGGCTCCTGTGTGGTGGTGCCGCGCAATCCCGCCGTGTGCATCGGCAAGCTGGAAGCGTTTGTCATCGATTATGTCCGCAAAAACTACGGCTACCCGATGCGCGAAAAAGCCGCCCCCACGGGGATGAAAGTTGCCGTGGTGGGGGCCGGTCCCGCCGGGCTTGCCGTCGCCGAAGAACTCGCCGTGCGCGGCCACGAAGTTGTGGTGTACGACATGTGGCCTTATCCCGGCGGTCTGCTGCTCTACGGTATCCCAGGTTTCAAGCTGAATAAAGACATCGTTTTCTCCAAAATCAATTACCTCGAGCAGATGGGCATTCGTTTTGTCTGCAATTACCGCGTGGGCAAAGAGCACCCGGTGGAGGACTTCTTCAAGCAGGGATTCGACCTGGTCTTCCTCGGCTACGGCGCGGTCAAGGGCGGCGAGATGAAGGTCCCCGGCGAAGATACGCTGAAGAACATTTACCAGGCGACCGAGTACCTGGTGCGTGGAAACCTGCCACCCGAGTTGCTGCCCGAGGTCTGGCGCAACTTGCCCGATCCCAAGCCCCACCGCACCGGCGTGACCATTGTCATCGGCGGCGGTGATACCGCCATGGACTGCGTGCGCACCGCCCGCCGCCTCAATCCCGACGCCAAGGTGTACTGCGTGTACCGCCGCAGCGAAGTCGAAATGCCCGGCCGCTACGAAGAGCGAGTGAACGCTGTGGAAGAAGGCGTCCAGTTCGAATGGCTGACCGCGCCGGTAAAATTCCTCGGCGACGAAAATGGAAATGTAACCGCCGCCGAATGCATCCGCATGCGGCTGGGCGCCCCCGACGCCAAGGGACGCCGCTCCCCCGTTCCCATCGAAGGCTCGAACTTCATCATCAACTGCGACACCGTGGCGCTGGCCATTGGCTACAGCCCCGAAACCGGCATCCCGGAATCCACACCCAACCTCAAGACGACCAAGTGGGGATCCGTCATCGTGGAAACTGAAGAAACCGGCCTCACCACCCGCGAAGACCTCTACGCTGCCGGCGACAATGTGCGGGGAGCCGATCTCGTAGTAACCGCAGTCGCCGCCGCCCGCAAGGCGGCGCTCTCAATGCACCAAAAACTTCTGGTGATGCGGGAGAAGAAACTGGGGCGAAACCAACCAGCGTCTCCGCCATCCTGTGTGGCACCTCTCTGAACCGTAGTCATCCTGCCCGAAGCGAAGGACCTCTGCATTCCAGACGCGCGAAAATGCATAGGTTCCTGGCGGCCTGATCGCCGCTCAGGATGACAACTCTAGTTTTGACGGGATCTCGGCGGGAGACTAACGATGACTACATTCCCAGTTTCTTCACTTCCTCGTTGTAATACTTGCGGTACAGGATGTCCCACTCCTGGCTGCCTTCGAGGATGGTGCGCTTCTGGCTTTCGATCTTCTGCCGGGCGGCCTGATCGATTCTGGCTTCCTGGTTGAGCAGGTCCTCCAGGAGCCTACGCACTTCCAGGCGGATGGTGTTGCGGTCTTCCAGGAAGTCCACTTCGTTCATCTCGGCCAGCGCGTCGGTGATTACGTGCGCTACTTTATTCACCTTGTCGCGGCTGAGTCTCACAGCACCGCCTTGTACTTGCGCACCAGCTCGTTCTTCACCTTGCGGAACATATCCTGGTAGTTGGCGCCGCTTTTGCGCATCTCCTCGGAATAAGCTTCCAGGATGACCCGCACTTCGTCATTGATGCGGTCCTCGAGCGACATCTCCTCCAGCATGGAGGCGTGTACCTTCGCCGTGACCGCGGCCACGGTCTTGGTCTCGATGAACTCCCCGGCAATCAGTTTCTTGGTGACTTCGCGGGCCAGATAGCCCACATATTCTTTGGAGAGAAGCATGTGCGGATCGGGTGCTCAGTGCGAAACAAATAGTCTAGCACAGCCACCATTCCGCACTCAGCAGTCAGCACTCAGCCATCTCAAAGTTAATGGCGTCATCCTGAGGAAGCGGCAGCTTCCGAAGGACCCTGCGCGCACCGCCGAGGCTTTCTTCTGGCTGAATGCTGACTGCTAACCCTAGTAGCTCTTCCCCAAAAGTCATACAATGCTGGTTTAGCCGCAGCCATATGTCTCCTCTGCCCGACGATCTCGCCGGCCTCAAAGACGACATGGTCGCCTTCATCGAGGGCCATGGCATGCGCCGCTTCCACGGATACATTGATTACGAAGAAGTGCAGAGCGTGATGTGGAAGACCGAGGACAATCCCGACAGTTGGAAGGATTTCGTCGAGCTTGCCAAAGCCGCGGGCGCGCCCTTCCTCATCATGGACTCATGGCGGCTGCAGCGCCAAGAGCTCGATGACATGCTGCAACGCCTGTCGCACGCCGAGTTCACCAACGATGAGGACATGGAGGACGCTCGCTGGCTGCGCACCTACATCGGCAAAACCGGATTCGTCCAACTCGGCTTCGCCCACCAGGGCGTGATGCTGGTGTATGAAGCTTCCACCGAATGGTACGAGCGCTACCAGCACATGGTTGAACTGGCCGAAGATTTCGGCGGTATTCCCATCGACGAACCCGATCAGGACGAGGAACCCTAAATCATTTTAGATTTTCGATTGTTGATTTCAGATTGTTCGACTGATAAGCGATTGCGGCAGTCCTGGTTTTCAATCAACAATCTGAAATCTACAATCTGAAATCAACAATCTGTCTTGCGCTGGCTCCTCAAATCCGCTGACCCCGCCCAGGTCGACCGCCTTGCCGCCGAACTGAGCGCCAATGCCGTACTCCGCCTCAACCATGCCAGCCTGGCCTCCACCCTGGCCCGCCTGCTGGTGATGCGCGGCATCACCGAGCCGGATGACGCCGAACGCTTCCTCGCGCCCACGCTCGCCCATCTGCACTCGCCCTACGCCATGCTCGGCATGAAAGCTGCCGTGGATCGCCTGGAAGCCGCCATCACCCGCAAGGAAGGCATCCTCATTTATGGCGACTACGACGTGGACGGCACCACCGCCATCGTCATCCTCAAGACCGCCATCGAACTCTGTGGCGGCAGCGCCGACTTCCACGTCCCCCACCGCATCCGCGAAGGTTACGGCATGAAGGACGACGTTATTGAGCGCGCCGCGGCCGCCGGCGTTCGCCTCATCATCAGCGTCGACACCGGCATCCGCGCCTTCGCCGCCGCCGAAACCGCCCACCGCCTGGGCGTGGACCTGATCGTCACCGACCACCACCTTCCCGGACAGGATGGCGTCCCCGCCGCGCTGGCCGTGCTCAATCCCAACCAGCCCGGCTGCGACTACCCGTGCAAAGCCCTCTGCGGCGCCGGAGTTGCCTTCAAGCTCGCCCAGGCGCTGATGGAACGTCGCCTTGCCCCGAACGAGCACGCGCGCCTGCTGATGTCGTTCATGAAAGTGGTCGCCATCGCCACCATCGCCGACGCCGTCCCCCTCACCGGCGAAAACCGCGTCTTCGCTAAGCTAGGACTCGAGGGCCTGCGCGCTCCGGTCAACCTCGGCCTCCGCGCCCTGCTCGAAGTCGCCCAGGTTCCCGCCGGACGCCCGCTGACTTCGGGCGAAGTCGCCTTCCGCATCGCGCCCCGCCTCAACGCTGCCGGACGCATGGACGTGGCTCGCGACGTCATCGAACTGTTCAGCGTGAAGGACGCCGCCCGCGCTCGCGAACTCGCCAACCGTCTCGACCAGCTCAACGCCGAGCGCCAGGGAGAAGAACGGCGCATTCTGGATGCGATCCAAACACGCTTCGAGCAGGAGCCGTCGCTGCTCGACGCGTTCTGTCTGGTCATCGACGGCGACGGCTGGCACCGCGGAGTCATCGGCATCACCGCCACTCGCGTAGTCGAGCGCTACAACCGCCCGACGCTGGTCATCTCTCGCGACGGGGAAGAGGCGCATGGCTCGGGGCGGTCCATCCCGGCGTTCCACCTGCTGAATGCGCTGGAGTCCTGCGCGGAGTTGTTCACCCGCTACGGAGGCCACGCGCACGCGGTGGGCTTCGCTCTGCCCGCTGTGCGTCTTCCCGAGTTGTGCACCCGCCTGGACACCTACGCCCGCGCCCGCCTGACTCTGGCCGACTTTGAGCCCAGTCTCCGCCTCGATGCCGAACTTCCCCTCGATCAGGTCACGCCCGAATTGTTCCAAGCCCTGCGCCGCCTGGAACCCTTCGGCATGTCCAATCCCGAGCCCGCCTTCGCCGCCCGCAACGTCCGCCTCATGGCTCCGCCCCGCGTGATGAAAGACAAACACGTAAAGCTGAAGCTGGCCGCCGCGATTTCGTTGTCCAGTAGCGCCAACCCGGACGCAGCTCTCCTGACCACCCCGCGCTGCGACCCCGATTCCGCCGCCCTCCGCCGCAGCGATCTCCGAGCCGCAACTGAGAACCGGGAACTAGAGAACTCTTCCTGGCGCCACAAAATTACGTTCGACGCCCTAGGCTGGCACATGGCCGAGCGCTTCACCCAATCCCAACTCCTCCCCGGAGACACCCTCGACATCGCCTACAGCCTCGACCACAACGACCACCCCGAATACGGAGGGCTGGAACTCTCCCTGCGGGATTTCAAGAGCCAAACGAAAACCGCCGAGGACGCCGGGGACGCAGAGAGGAATAAGGCTTCACTGGCGACTTAGGCGCGAGGCGTCAACTCTAGCCGGCTGCGAAGAAGCTCCGATTCGTATCAGGGCACGACTTCAGTCGTGCCGCCATGCACGGAACCAAGGTCGGCTTCAGCTGGTGCGGTGCTTGCTGCACTTTCTTACGCAGCCAGTTTACCCGTGCCGCTCGGGTGGGGAGAATTAGCTGGGTTCGGGGCTTGACAGAATTGGAGGTCAGAGCCGTTCTTTCCAGTACCCCGGTCGCCTAAGGCCGTGGGCGATCGCCAACACTTGGATAGCTGCCTTCTTATCTCGGTAAACAATGGCGAATGGGAAGCGGCGCAGGACGAATTTTCGAGTTGAGTGCTCGCCCCTGGGCCAACGTTCCGGCGACTCAATCACTAAGTCCATAGCCCGATCCAATTGGGCAACAAACTTGAGGGCTGCGGTTTCGCTCCTCTCCCGGTACCAATCCACCGCTGATTTCAATTCGGCAAGAGCTGCGGGATGAATCTCGAGCGGCTTAACGGCCATGGAGGAGTGCTGTGATCTGGCGGCGTGCTTCTGCCCATGGAATCGGTTTCACCTTGCCAGAATCCAATTCTGCGATGCGTCGCGCGATCTCCTTGTTCCACTCTTCCTCGGCTGATTCGTCCACGGTGTCATCCAGACTTTCGAGCAGAGAGCCAGCCAACGCCGCTCGTGCTTCGGCGGGAAGCGTAAGTGCTTTTTTCAGCAGTTCGGAAACCTGTTGACTCATGGAGCTATTCTACCCCCAAAAGGCGCTTTGCTATTTCTTGCGGACGACTTCGCGGCTTCCGAGACCTGGACCCTTTACAGTCCTTTGCTTCCCGCCTTTGAGTTCTTCCGGC
>JBGPJK010000076.1:0-15804 GCA_041485425.1 Terriglobia bacterium
CGATTCCGACATCAGGCGCAACTTGTCTTCGCCAGGGATCGAAGTGGGGTGGACCTGGATGAATTCTCCGTTGGCGTAATGCGCGCCCTGCTGATAGACCGCCGACTGTGCCGATCCCGTGCACACCACAGAGTTCGTGGACTTGCCAAAGATTGCGCCAATGCCGCCGGTGGCGATGATGATCGCGTCGGCAGGGAAGGTGCGCACTTCCATGGAACGCAGGTCCATGGCGCAGATCCCCCGGCAAACCCGATTGGAATCGAGCACCGCCGACAAAAATTCCCACGCCTCGTACTTGGTGACTTTACCTTCCGCCTCGTAGCGCCGCACCTGTTCATCGAGCGCGTAGAGCAGTTGCTGGCCGGTGGTGGCGCCGGCGAATGCGGTGCGGTTGTAGAGCGTTCCGCCAAAGCGGCGGAAGTCGAGCACGCCTTCGGGCGTGCGGTTGAAGGGCACGCCCATGCGGTCGAGCAGATCAATGATGCCGGGCGCCGCCTCGCACATATCTTTCACTGGAGGCTGGTTGGCGAGAAAATCGCCGCCATAGATGGTGTCGTCAAAATGCTGCCAGGTGGAGTCGCCCTCGCCCTTCAGGTTCTTGGCCGCATTGATGCCGCCTTGGGCGCAGACCGAGTGGGAACGCTTCACCGGAACGATGGAGAACAGGTCCACCTCTCCGCCCATTTCGGCGATCTTGATGACGGCGGAAAGTCCCGCCAGGCCGCCGCCGATGACTATGATTTTCGGGTTCGATGCCATTATGAGTAACAATCTGGCGGCACACGGCCGCCGGAAGAACCTCTGGTTAGTGTTTCAACAAGGTGACGGAAGAGCCAGGCGCTGCTGCGACGTAGCTCAAGAAACCCATCATGGAGTACACCCCGATGCCTGCCATCACCAGGCCAATCACCAGACAAACGTAGCCCAGGCGACGGCGCGCCAGTTCCCCGGTGGTAATGCCCCACTTGGCACAGAATAGCCAGATCCCATAAGCGAAATGCCAGGAGGCGGAGAAAACTCCGGCAAAGTAGAAAATCACCACCCCGGGATGACCGGAGAGCGCGCGGTACACCTTATCGAAACTGGCCTCCGGCTCAGTTCCCAGGTGTACCCCGGTGAAGCGCATCGTCCAAGTGTGATACACAATGTAGGCGAACGCGATTCCACCCGTCCAGCGCTGCACCGTGTACATCCAGTTGCCTATCCAGGGATAGTCGCCGGCATTGCCCTCGCCGCGATACCAGATCCAGACCCCGTAGAGGCCGTGATACAGAATGGGTAGAAAAATAAATCCCCACTCCAGGAAAGGGACGAACGGCAGGCTGTTCAGAAACTTGACCGTCGCGTTATAGGCGGCAGGGCCCTTCATGGCCTCGGCGTTGGAAATGTAGTGTTCCACCAGGAAGGCGCCGATGGGAACGATGCCGCTCAGCGAGTGCAGCCGTCGCAGCAGGAACGAATATCCCTGCCCCGCCCGCAGCGGAGCGACCCCACTCTTGACGCTGATCGGAGCCGGAGGACTGGCGGTTGCGGCCACTGAACGCTCCTTATGAGTTCGATGATGACAAAAGAACCGTTCATTATCTTGGCGCGGGAGAAGGGAAGTCAAGAAAGCAGTTCTCGGTTCTCCCCGGCAAGCAGTCCAGCGGAGGTTAGGTAAGCCTCCGTTGCTGCTCGTCGCACCACGCCAAGAACTGGCGGAAGGCCGCGCCCCGATGGCTGTGGGCGGCCTTTTCTTGGGCGCTCAGTTCGGCAAAGGTCTTGTCAATTTGCGGAAAATAAAAAAGCGGATCATAGCCGAAGCCGTTTTTTCCCCGCGGGCTGTCCAGCATGATTCCTTCGGCCTGCCCGCGGAATACCCCAAGAGTTCGGCCATCCCGTGCGGCGGCGATCACGCACACAAATCGCCCCGTTCGTCTTTCTGGCGGAATGTCCTTCAGTTCGCGGATGAGCCGCGCGTTGTTGGCCTCGTCGTCGGTGTTGTTCTCCGCCTGGTGGGGTACATCGGCGGCGTAGCGCGCGGAATGCACACCAGGCGCCCCGCCCAGCGCATCCACTTCCAGACCCGAGTCGTCGGCCAGCACGATTTCCCCCGGCGCAAAGCGGCTGTAGAACTCGGCTTTCTTGCGCGCGTTCGCCTCGAAGGTCAGTCCATCTTCCACCACTGCGGCAAGTGTCGAAAAATTGGGGAGCGCGGCAATTTCGATCCCGTGCGACAGCGCCGCCCCGGCGAAGTCGCGCAGTTTGCCGGGATTGGAAGTCGCAATAAGAATGCGTTTCATGATCTTGGTAGCGCCGGCGTCCCGCCGGCATCTTGCCTCCGCACTTCTCCCACGATGTGGCGTCCCCCTTGCCTCAGCTACCGCTCATCCTGGACAGCCGAGGGCGGCCTTCCCCACACCGGCCGTCTTCGCTGGAACACAAACAACGCAATCACTATGAACCCGGTCAGCACCGATGTGATCCCTCCCACCGTCCGATCCCACGTGCGCGCGAACCTGATCTGCACCCGATTCTCGCCCACCTCGACCGGAACCATCATCTGCCCGCTCACCTCGCGGGTTTCGGCCGCAACCACGCGTCCGTTCACTTCCACTCTCCACGCCGGGTAGTTGAAAAGCCGCAGCACTAGCTTCCCGGGCGCGCTTACCTCTGCGGTCAGGAATTTCGACTCCGGCGCCCACTCCTGCACGTGGATGCGCGCCCGGCCGTCGCCTTCCAGAGTCACCCGCCGTGCGCCCTGTTGGATCTCGTAAGGATCGGCGCCGGCAGGGACGTACTCGTCCGTGCCCTCGTAGCCGTGTCCGTCTTGAATATTGTCCCGCATCTCCGCGATGTCGGCGGCGGTGTCCCACCATGGCGGTTGGACCCGGTGCCAGGCCACGCCGATCGCCGCAAGCATGGTTAGGCACACCAGCAACCGCGGCAGCCAGCGTCGCCACCCTACCGTAACCAGCAGCGCGAACCCCACGTTCAGGCAAAGCAACCACCGCCATGGAAGCTGCACGAAGCGCAGCTTGGGTAAATACTCCCACGCCACAAACGTCACGGAGAACATCAGCAATGCAGCCGCCGCGGCCCAGGCGATCACCGCGAACCAGGCCTGCGGCAGGCGACGCCACATCCGCGACAGGAACACCGCCCCCGCCAGCCCCACCATCTCGGCCGCTGCCACCAGCGAAACCAGCAGGTTGAACCGGTTGTGATCCGGATCGGCGATGATGGTGAACACGAAGTTGTCCTGTGGGCGCACACCGGGGGCGAGCACTTCCGCGATGTTGACCCACTTTCCTTCGTAGGCTGCGGGCAAAACGTAGAACGCGGCCAGTGCCACGCCGATCACGACTGCCAACCCACCGTAGAACAAGACTCGCGGCGAGCGGCGCGCGATAGCCACCACCACCACCAGCAGCGCCAGCGAGTAGTTCACCATCACCGCGGCGGGAGCATTAGTGAGCCACGCGGCGGCGACGATAAAGCTCAGGGGAAGGATCACCTTGCGTCCTTCTTCTTCCGCCCGCAGCACGTACAGCAGAAGCAGGGGAAGCAGCGCGCCCGCCAGCAACTCGGCAAACGCACTCCGCCAATAAACGATCACGATGTAATACGGATTAGCCGCATAGAGCGCGGCGGCGAAGATGGCGTCTCCGCGTCCCAGCCAGCGCCGTGCCAGCGCAAACATCGAGCACCCCGACAGCGTCAGCACCACCCACACATACGCTCCGGGCGCGGCTTTCCAGGGCAACAGTGCGCCCAGCGCGGCTCCCAGCATCCACGAGGCCGGCGGGTAAAACACAAATCTCGCCTCGCCGTAGCCGTAGTGTGCCCACGCCGCCCAGCGCGGGTAGAGGATCCCTTGCTGCCATTGGTGCAGCACTTCCATCCAGGAATTCACGTGGAACTCGAAGTCGTGGCCGGAAGGATCACCCAGAAAGAAGAAGGGCACGACCACTACGAACGCCGTCGCCACGATGATCAGTAGGGGCCAGGGAAGGAGCGAACCGCCCGCCGGACTCGTCAGCGTGCTGGCTGCGGGTGTGGCGCACTTCCGGTCAAAGGAAAGCAGTCTCAGCGGCAATCGCCTCCGCGGCGTTGGGGATGCGCACAACGATTGTTGCCTAAGCGGCGCAAATGGGCAATGAGGCGGGCTGGAAGCCCGCCTCGTCAGGACTGCAAGGAGTTGCTCAGCCCCGCACCGTCAACACCGGACAATGCGCGTGGCACACAACTTCATATGCCGTCGCCCACGGCAAGTGCGCCGAGGTCCGGGGAGAAGCCGACGCGCGCACGCCCATCACGATGAGATCGGCCTGGCGCTCCTCGGCAACCTGCAGGATGCCTTCGGTGGGGAATTCGAACCGGATGACGAACTCCGGCTCGCACCAGTCGGCGGCCTCCGGCGCCACCAGCTTTTCCAGGCGCCTGCGGGCGCTCTCTTCCACATGGTCCCGCTGCTGCATGGGAACCAGGGGAATGGTGTGAAGAAGTATCAATTGGGCATCGTTCTCTTCCGCCATCGACAAGGCATACGGCAGCGCCTTGAGCGAGCCAGCGGAAAAGTCGGTGGCGAACAGGATGCGTTTCCAGTTTTCGAAATTGACCGCTTGCCGGACTGCCTTCGGCCCCACCGTCAATACTGGGCAGGGCGCGCGACGGAAGATCTCCTCCGCCGCCGATCCCAGCACCAGCTTCTTCAGTCCCTGGCGGCCGTGAGTGCCCAGAACCACCAGGTCAATGTCGTGTCGCCGGATCAGGTCCGACAGCACATCCCAGAGTTCACCCTGCTCCAACACCGTCTCGTGCACGATTCCCGGCAGGGGATGGGTACGCAGAAACTCTGTCATGTGATGCTGCGCATTCTGCCAGCTAACGTCGAGGTCCAGCGGCAGCGCATCCATGGGGACACTGAGCACGGGCTCCAGTGGAACTGAGTGCGCCACAATCACCTTGGCACCGTACCAGCGGACCAGGGCTTGCACGTAGGGCAGGGCCGCCTCGGATGCCGCCGAAAAATCGGTGGTGAACAGAATGGTTTTGAGAGAAAGGCGGAGGTTGGTTTGGAGTGCGGGCATGGCACACCTCCTGGCACGCCCTAGGGGCGCTACCTGTTCTATACCCCTGGATTCACGAACTTGCTGTGACCCCAATCACTGTGTCCGGTGAGGTTTCGGCATGCACCGTGATGTGGAAATCGCCGCGCGATTTTCATGGGAAATTAACTTTCCCGCAACAATTCGGCAAGCCGTTCCGGCTACACTGCCATCATAACGAGGTGGAACCAGCCCGCGAGGGCACCGAGGGCCCGCACGAGAGACGGCGTGCGGGCCTTTTGGTTTTAGCCAGACCCACGTGGGGAGAGCATGACTCACGTAGGGGCAGCCGCCCTCGGCTGTCCGGCGGTCCGGGTGTATCGGAACCGCAATCTGAGCAGCCTGGCTGTTCCTTGGGTTGTCATTCCGAGCGCAGCGAGGAATCCCTACCTCCGAGGACAGCAATGCTGGGGTAGGGATGCTTCGCTTCGCTCAGCATGACAACCTGTTTCGGAGCTACTGCGGGGCGACTTCCTCGGAATTGCGTTGCTGACGGAGTTGCTGCAGGAATTCTTCCTGGCTCAGGGATTCGTGGTGGCGCAGCAGTTCGAGCAGCGAGTCTTCCAGTTCTTGTGGCTGGTCGGAGTTGTTTGAGCTGTCCTCCGCAGCGAGGGCACGCGGAGTGATCAGCAACTCGGGCATCGTGCCCGGCTGGCTGGTCAGGAATTCGATGAAGTTTGCCACCTGCGCCCGCTGCTCGGGAGTGTCCGCAGCGAACTCCATGCCCATCCCGAATTCGGGGTGCATCACGCGTACCATGCCTTCGGCTTCGACTTCGATCTCGGCGGCTTTCAGGCAGAGCAGGATTCCGGAACGCTCGGGAAAGGGCGACGCGGTTTCAACGTAGCATCCGCCCAGGCTGAGATCGGTGAGCTTGCATTCCGACACCGGATCGGGATCTTCGGGCGGAAGTTCGTGGGCGTTGGCCGTGACCCAGCTCCGCAGGCTGCTGCGCAGGGTATCGGCCACGTCGGTGAAGCGAACTCCGGACTGCCCGTTGGGATTGGCCCAGCAGACTTCGCCGTGAATCTCAACGTCAAGGCTGCCGTCGGGCAAGCTGAACCGGGCGCTGATGGCGGCCGAGGGACACAGCGGCTGCGCGGCCAGCACGTCCATGCCGTCTTCGCTGAGGTCGAGCAGGATGCCTTCGATCTCGGGGCCGTGCTGTTCTCCGTTCTGGGCTCTGAGCTGGACCGGGACCTGCACCGGCACCCGGAAGCCGCGCCGGCGCTCGCGCTTGATCAGGGCGGTGGCGGCGCGCAGGCTGGCTTGCGCTTGTCCCTCCGAGATCGGTTTGTAGAGCACGAAATTGGCGCCGGCGCCGAACACGTTGCGCACCCGCGTCTTGTCGCTCAACAGGGCGACGGTCACCGCGCTGCTTCCCGACGAGGCCTGGCTGGCGTTCTGCAGCACCAGGGCGGCGCTGTGCGGATCGTCGTAGTCGACGATGACCGCGTCAAATTTCTGCTCGCTCAGACGAACAATGGCGTCGGGATATCCACACGATTCCACACCCACCCCGAAGCCGGACAGGACCGGGGTGAGCACCGCTGCTGCGTCGTCGTCTTTGGAAACCAGGAGTGCCTGAAACGTCATAAGCCGCTCACCTGCCGCTAAGATTCCCTGCGATTACGGCCAACGAGGCGCGCGGTTTGCCGGCTTGGCAGCCGCTGCCTGGTTGGTCGCCGAGGCTTTGGCGGCCATGGGCTGGTGGGTTTCCTCTTCCGACTCGGCCAGAACCACGTTGTCGTCGTCCTCGTTATCCGCCAGCAGAGGGGCGACTTCCCGCAGCTTGTCCGCCGCCTGCTGCAAGGCCTCGATCTGCTTGGCCAACTGGGCATACTTGGCTTGCTTACGCCGCAAGACCTCGTGAATGTCTCTCATACAACCCCCTTTGGCGAATCTACGGACGGACGCGGACGGGGTCAACGGTTATCCCTGCGTGGCAGATTACGGCGGTAACCGGGAGATCTCGGCCGCAGGACACAAGCCCGGTTGGAAGTGCATGAAAACCTTGGCAAGGAGTCGGGAAACGGATGCGCATCGGACAACCGGAAACCCGGCGCCGAGGCGGTTACCGGGGATCAACCAGGCCTCCCGCGCCCAAGGAAAAGCCCTGCCGGATGGGCACGCCAAGCCTGAGCGAGCGACACACCCTGGGGTTTCCCATCCAAACTGCGCCCGGCAGCCCCCTCGGAAATGGACAAAGGCGAGCCGCCCCCATAGCCATTTCGTGCCACACCTATAGCACGAACGGGGGATTTACAGTTCCGGCCCCTGCACGTACCTTGAACTTGAGCAGTTCTGGGGGAGGGCTGTTCGGGCGTCCCACGACTCGCAAGGGTCCGGGGCGCTTCTTATTTGGGGTACTTTTTCGGCCCAATTTCCAGACCTACGCGTCCCGTTCGTAGGCGGTCTTCAACCAGCGTTTTACTTCGTCGTCAATATCCGACAGCTTGCTGATCTCAACCCGGTGGGTAATGCGGTCGCCTTTCTCGTAGCCGCCGGTGTTGATGAGCCGCTTGGGTGTTTTCCGGCCTCCCAGCGCAAATCCCATGTCGATGCGGGTGTTGGTGGTGGGCTTGATCTTGGCAAAAACATGGTTGCGGTAGAACGGGACAATGGTCTTGCAGGGGCATGCCTTCACGTCCTTCGCAATGCTTAAGCCGAGCTTTAACAGCTTCTCGTAAATGTCTAACAATCCCGCCTTCTTGCCGCTGAACATCGCTTCGACATACTCCTCGGCAGCACGCAGGTAGGAGTCCGGATCGTCTTCCTCTCCGCCTTTCCCCTCCGCCCGTTCGGCGATCCACCAGGCGCTGTTGGTGCCGAGTTTGTGTTCTCTCTTCAGCCATTCCCGGCGCTCTTTTTCGGTTGCCGGACCCTGCCGCTTCACCAGCTCGATCCATTGCTCGACCGAGCGCCCGGTCTTCTGCGGCAGTTCGGCCATCCACTTCTGCACCATGGCGACGCCGGGATGGACGCTGTAGATGGACTTGGCAGTTGGTTTGGCGGCTGCGTGCATTGCGGTCGGTTCCTTCCTGAGAAATTTCGTCGCCCGATCCGAATCAAGTTGCCAGGTAGTCAGAAGCTAAACGACTTACCTCTATAGCTTCTAGACAGCGAAGTCAAGGCCCGGGCCCCCCGCAGTCCGGTGATGCCAACGAGATCAAGGCCCGACGAAGGGCGGTTCACTCCGTCGTCCCGCCTCCGATACGGCCCTCGCCACGACCGATGCCTCAGCCTCCACCTCGCACCAAGTCCCCAGGACCGGTTCCGACCCGGCTCCACTATCCTCATTAGATAGCGCAAACAATTGCATCTTGACGGACGCTGTGATCGGGGAGAGACTGATCGCCATCAATGTGGTGAATCTTCGAAGCTGCCCTCGCTAGAGGGACTCGCCATGCACTGGTACCTAGGCGCAGTTCAGAGAAGGAGCCTGGTATGAACTCACTTTGGTCTCGGGTTGGAAAAACACTTGTATGCCTGCTTGCCTTGGCCGCGCCGCTTTTCGCGACGACAGTCGTTGCCAGGATACAGGTAGGGTTCAACCCCGGATCGCTGGCCTTGAATCCGATTACGAAATTGCTTTACACGGCGAACGACATCGACGACACGGTCAGCGTGGTCGATACCGTGACTAATACGCTGGTGACAACCATTCCCACAGACCAGCCATTTGGCGTGGCGGTGAACCCAAACACCAATCTGATTTACGTCAACACCGAACCTGGTGTCGTGTACGTTATCGACGGCGCTACCAACCAAGTCGTAACTACCATTCCAACCGGAAACGGAGCCGACGGGATTGCGGTTGATTCGAGACTAAACCGAATCTATGCAACCAACGTTTATGACAATGCGGTTGCTGTGATCGACGGACGTACCAATGCAGTCGTAGATCATGTCACCGTTGGTAAGGATCCGGGATTTGTAGCAGTTGACGAGGTGACCGGATACGTGTACGTCACGAACGTGCTAGGGGCAAGTGTCAGCGTCATAGACGGTCACACTGACATGATCCTGGCGACTGTCAGCATCACCGGCACCGACCCCATCCCCAACGGCATCGCCGTCGATCACGCCTTAAACCGGGTATACGTGACCGATAACGGCAGCTTTACCTTGGATGTGATTGACACGCTGACGTTCACTGTAAGTAGTACGGTCTCTGGGTTTGAGAATCCCTTCGCCGTCGCGATCAATCCGCAATCTCACTGGCTGTACGTTCTGGGCGGCAACGGCATGCGCGGCAGAATATCACTTGTAAGTCCTAAGGCTCTGGCTATCACGGGGAAGGTCAACGTGAGGCGGACGCTTTTCGCAGCGGTTGTCGACCCTAGTACCGGGTATCTGTATGTGGGCGGCGGTGATGAAGTGGTTGTGTTTGGACCTTAGATACCCACGTACGTGACCTCCTCCCCTGCGCGGCGGATGGAGGATCTGATGGCGCAACACTGCGAGAACCCGTAGGACCACGGCGTTCAAGGAGAATCTTGTCGAGTATCCAACTTTTTCGGAGAAAAATTGCCAACATGCATGCCGCTGCCAAATCGACTCCCAAGTCCATCTACAGCGTCCAGTTCCGGGGGCGACGGACGCAGCCGCCCCCGAAATCCAGAATCCGTTACGGAGTGCCCATGTAGCCGTGGATTTTGCCGGCCGCGTCCGTATAGCGGCCCACGATCACGCCGGCGTTGTTCAGGCCCCGGATGCGGGTTTCGGTCGCACCCGGAAAAGTGACGGTACTGAATTGCCCGCTGATCCTGGTATAGCCGGTGAAGGGGCCTGACGAACTCGCGCCTTCCAGTCCGACAATCTCGCCGCTGTCGTTGATCCTGTCCGTCGCCGTTACGCCGGCGCCGGTGAAATTCACCGTCTTGAAGGTGGTGCCGGAGAGAGTGAATCCGTGCTGAACCGATGCCGAGTCAAAATAGATTCCGCACATCTGGCTGCGGGTGTTAATCCCGGTGAATTCAGTCAGCAAAGAACCGCCGGGAGCATCGAAGGTCGTGAACGTGCCTGCGTTGTCGATGAAACCGTGGAACAATCCATCGCTGCCCACAAATGTGCCTACCATCACACCGGCATTGTTGATCTCCCAAACGTTAGTGAGAGTTGAACCGGGAGGATCGATCTTCTTGAAGGTTGTTCCGCTCATCATGTACCCGTGCGTGATGCCGGCGGAATCAATAAACCAGCCCACGACTTGGTTGCTGTCGTTGATTCCGTAGGCAAACGATTGGGTGGATTGCGGAACTTTAATCGCCTTGAACGTCCCATCCGGCCGCCGCAGAAAGGCGTGCGCGATGCCCGTTCCGGGCGGACATGTATCAACCGTGCAATCGGTGCCAACCGCGAAACCGGCTTTATTGATGTCGTTGAGATCGGTCTCTACCGCGCCGGGAACATCCACCGTGGTCAGCGTGTCCTGGGCGTGAAGTTGGGGAAGGGTCAGACTCAATGAAACCGCAAGCGCAAAACCAACCACCAGCAAAACAGCGAATCGGGGAGTGGGCATGTCAGCCTCCATAGAGATGTGGGCCGCCATCGTATGCAGGCTCACTCGCGCTGTCAAGCGACCACCTTTCCCATAGAGACTTCCGGCCACGGAAGACTTTCCCCAGTTTCTCCATCCGGCTGGAGACGTTCTGGTTAATCACACCCATCGGTGACGAACGTCACAGCGGTACGGCAACGCGTCACGCTAAACTCCCCACCCATTGCCGATCGCCGGGCTCGGCTTCCCAAGCAGCACCCCACGGCGGGGCCCGATTACTGAATTCTGAAATGCGGATGTGGAGCAGCCTTCCCCCCAGGACTGGCGTGACTTTGTCGCAAAGATCTTTTCGAGAAACAGGAGAGATTCTTATGGTGAGCACTTCGGGCAGCAAGACAAGACTTCTGACCGCCGCGGTTGTCCCACTGACCTGGCTGCTTCTGGCCGCGCTCCCGGTGTTGGCGCAACCGGCAAAACCTGCAGCGCCCGACAAGACCGCGCAGCAGGCCACGCAAGCACTGGCGAACAAACAAGCCGGCAAAGCCGATCCCGCAGTGATGGGATCGTGGATCGCACCCATCCCCTGGGGCGTGACCGCCATCCATGCGGCGCTGTTGCATACCGGCGCAGCCGGCCAGGTGCTGGGCTGGTGGTATCCCTTGGGTTCGGCCACGAACTCGCCGGCCAAGCTGCTGGATTTGGCCACGGCCACGGTCACCGACGTCACCATTCCCTTCGCCGGCGACTTCTTCTGCTCCGGGCAAACCATCATGGCGGATGGACGGGTGCTGGTCACAGGCGGGCTAATGGGCAATCCCTATCCCCACGTGCTGGACAAAGGGCATCCTATGACCGCGATTTTCGATCCCGTGACCGCCACTTGGTCGCCGGGACCGAACATGAACTTTGGGCGGTGGTATCCCACCAACATGGAAATGTTCAACGGCAAGATCCTGACGCTCACCGGCAAAAACGAAACCGCGACCGCGATTGTGTTGCCCATGGAGGCGTTTGATCCCGCCACCAATAAATGGACGACCTTGCCGGCGAGCGCGAATATTAGCTCCTACAGCGACACCTACCTGAAGATGAAACAACTGCCCTCGGGAAAGATCTTCATGGCAGGCGCGAATGCCCAGACCAGGTTGTTCAGTCCGGCGACCAACCGTTGGGTGAATTTGGGGAAGATGAATTTTGGCACTCGCTATCACGGAGCGGCGTTGCTGCTGCCGGGATTGAACAAGGTGCTGACCGCGGGCGGCACCCTTACCTACCCCGGCGGCGGAGCCACGGCGACAGCCGAGGTGATTGATCTTTCCGCAGCCACCCCGCAATGGACCTACGTCGCTCCCATGAGCATCCCGCGCTACAACGCCAATCTCTTGCTGCTGGCTGACGGCACCGTGCTGGTCGTCGGCGGCGCGCAGGTTTCCAAATACTCCACCCCGGTACAGGTGCCGGAGCTTTATGATCCGGTCGCCAACACCTGGACCGAGATGGCGACCCAGACCGCGCCCCGCACCTATCACTCCACCGCGCTCCTGCTCCCGGATGGCACGGTGTGGTCTGGTGGGTCGGATGATCCTTTTAACGTTAACACTGGGAACGCGTATGAGATTTTCAGTCCGCCCTATTTGTTCAAGGGGCCGCGCCCAACCATCACCTCGGCGCCCACGGCGCTGGGCTACAACCAAAGCCTTACCATCGTGACGCCGGATGCCGCCAATATCACGTCGGTCGCGCTGATCAAGCCGGGTGCAACCACGCACGACAACGAGATGGACCAGCGCTACGTCACCCTCAGCTTCACCAAGGGCAACGGCCAGTTGACGGCCACCTCGCCGTTGAACGGCAACTACGCGCCTCCGGGCTGGTACATGCTGGTGATTGTGAATTCGAACGGTGTGCCTTCGGTGATGCCGTTCTTGCAATTGATGTAGACGACCCTGGGGAGGGTTCGTCGGGCGGGGCCGTGAGGCTCCGCCTTTTTTTTGAAGGTGAGGACCAGCCCAGTGGCGGACCCGGAGAGACTTGAACTTGAGGCGTTTTGCGGGCGTGACCCTGAGTGCATCGAAGGGGGGAGCCCGCAGCCGAAATCCCGAGCGGAGCGCGGGATCTCCCAGGCGGGGTGGCGGACCCGGAGAGACTTGAACTCCCAACCCCTGCGTTCGAAGCGCAGTGCTCTATCCAGTTGAGCTACGGGTCCCGCGCTGCGGAAAGCGTAACAGGATCAGAGACGGAATGGCACTTCGAACTCATCCCCGGTTGGCCAGCCGAAACCGTGAACAAAAAAGCTGGCCATCACATGAGATGGCCAGCTCTACCTCACTCTCGGGAAGAGAGGCGAGAAATCCGTTGTGGGACCCTCGCAGCCTGGGTCACGCAATCGTCATACCGAAGTCTGGGGCAGTGGCCAGAGGGCTTGAACCCAGAGAAAGGCCAATGGTTTGGCAGAAATGGTGCGCCCTGAGAGATTCGAACTCCCGACCTTCTGGTTCGTAGCCAGACGCTCTATCCAACTGAGCTAAGGGCGCGGAACAAAGCGACTTCCAGCGGTGAGTTTGATTATAACGGAAAGCCTGGTCTGGGTGAAAAGAGGGACGGCGGTGCGGGGACCAGCAATAGATCCAAATGGGTAGGGTTCGTTGCTGTAGGACGGAATCCCGGGTTGCGTCCGTGCGCGATGGTCGTACAGGATCTTGAACCGTGGCGGAAAAATTTCTGGACAGAATGATCTGGCCGGCGCGCCCGGCCGGGAGAATTGCTAGCCAGCTCAGGATCGCTCAAATGGGCGGTTGCACCTGCCTTTTCAACAACCGCCGTTCGGCAAGGTTCTTGCCAGTGAATTCGGTGAACGTAAATCTTTCTCGGGGTGCGGCAATTCCTACCAGTCTGCAAAAATTGCCGAGCTTGTATTTTCAGAAGCTTGCGAGTGGCATACCGGATGCTCATGCATAGGGCAGACGAAGTGGCGCGCAACGGGGCGCTCTTGAGAATAAACTTCGGCCAGAGGTTTTCTTGAGCGCCCCATTGCTTTTCCCCACACGCTACTCCGCAGCCCCTCCCCCATACCCCCATACCCCCAAGCCACTTGCGCTGAAATCGCCCGGCCCCACTCACGCCAGGACGAGGCGTTCCACCAGGTCAATCCCGGCGCCGCGCAGTAGTCCGGCAACCACCGGTTCTTTGAAGCGCGAAGCGTCGAATTCCACCCGCACCGTGCGTTCCTTGGGAACAAAAAGGATGCGGCGGATGCCGTACACTTCGCGGATGCTGTCGATGGCGCGCATCTCCGCTTCGCCCGGGGTCGCTCCGTAACGGTACGCCACTTCCATTTGGGTCATCCGGGAGCGCCTCCGCATGCAAAATACAACCTAGAAGATACAACAATCGACCGGGGACGCGGGAGAATCTAATATAGGTTGCGCCGGGAATGTCTGCCTCCCGGCCCAGGTGATTATGGAGAATGCCGCAACCGCCGCGAAGGATCTTGTCTGCGGGATGACGGTGGACCCAGCCACTGCCCAGCACAGTCTCCAACACGCAGGGAAGACCTACTACTTCTGTTGTAGCCACTGTGCCGGGAAGTTCAAGGCCGACCCGCAAAAATACCTCAAGCCGGCGCCGGCTCCCGCTGCTTCCGGCTTGGTGATGCTGGGTGCGACCAGGCCGGCGGCCAGCTCTGCGCCTGCCAGCCCGAAAACCAAAGACCCGGTCTGCGGCATGGATGTGAATCCCGCCACCGCCAAATACAAGTCCGAGCACGCCGGGCAGACCTACTACTTCTGCTGTGCCGGGTGTCTGGAGAAATTTCGTGCGAACCCGGAAGCCTATCTTGCTCCACGCACAACGGCTGTATCGGTTGCGCACGTTAAGCACATCATGCCCGCCACCGCCGGAAGAGACACAGCCAGCCGCGTCTCTACGGGGGGCGTAGACACACTAGGGAACTACGTTTGCCCGATGTGTCCGGAGGTGCGGCAGTCGAAGCCCGGGGCGTGCCCGAGTTGCGGCATGGCGCTGGAAGCGGAGATGCCGCTGGCGGCGACGCGTGTGGAGTACACCTGCCCCATGCATCCGGAAATTGTGCGGCCGGGGCCGGGGGCGTGTCCGATCTGCGGCATGGCGCTGGAGCCGCGCACGGTAACCGCGGCAGAAGAAGAAAATCCCGAACTGCGCGACATGACGCGCCGCTTCTGGATCAGCCTGGCGCTGACCGTACCGCTGCTGGCGGTCGCCATGGCCGACATGCTGCCGGGCATGCCGGTGCAGCGCGCCCTGCCTGCCGGTTGGCTGCCCTGGCTCGAACTGCTGCTGGCGACCCCGGTGGTGCTCTGGGGCGGATGGCCCTTCTTTCAACGCGGCTGGATTTCCATCGTCAACCGATCCACCAACATGTTCACCCTGATCGCCATGGGCACGGGCGTCGCCTATGTCTACAGTCTGGTCGCGACCGTTTTTCCGGGTATTTTTCCGGGGTCGTTCCGCGATATGAGCGGGACACCGCCGCTGTACTTCGAGGCCGGAGCGGCCATCACTACGCTGGTACTCCTGGGGCAAGTGCTGGAGTTGCGGGCGCGCAGTCGCACCGGTGCCGCCATTCGCGCCCTGCTCGACTTGAGTCCGAAGATCGCGCGCATCGTGCGTGACGGCACGGAACAGGACATCCCGCTGGAGCAAGTAAAGCCGGGCGACCAGTTGCGGGTGCGTCCCGGCGAAAAAGTTCCGGTGGACGGAGTGGTGCTGCAAGGCACGAGCGCAATTGACGAATCGGCGATCACTGGGGAATCCATGCCGGTGGAGAAAACCGCGGGCAGCCGAGTAATTGGCGCCACGGTGAACGCGTCGGGATCGTTCATAATGCGCGCCGAGCGCGTGGGCAGCGAAACCTTGCTGGCCCAGATCGTGCAACTCGTCGCTAAGGCACAGCGCAGCCGCGCGCCCATCCAGCGGCTGGCGGACCGGGTGGCGGCGTGGTTTGTGCCGGCGGTGATCGCGATTGCGGCGCTCACTTTTATTGCCTGGAGTTTTCTTGGGCCGGAGCCCCGCCTGGCCCACGCGCTGGTGAATGCGGTGGCGGTGCTGATCATCGCGTGCCCCTGCGCTCTGGGGCTGGCCACGCCCATGGCGATCATGGTGGGCACGGGACGAGGCGCGCAGAGCGGCGTGCTCATTCGCAATGCCGAGGCGCTGGAGATTCTGGAAAAAGTC
>JBGPJK010000077.1:0-15751 GCA_041485425.1 Terriglobia bacterium
CAGCAACAAAGACATAAACGCAGGTTTCAAAGTGGCAAAGTTTCAAAGGCAAGTACCTTGAAACTCTGAAACCTTGAAACTTTGAAACCTAGTTCCACAGAACTGAGAAACTCTACTATGGCTAAACCAGTAGCGGCAGGCGGCGCAGCGGCGCCGGAGAAAAAAGGCAAGAAGAAGACGTTCAAGAAGAAAGAGCGCAAGCACGTCCCGCACGGCGTGGCGCACATTCAGGCGTCGTTCAACAACACCATCGTGACCATCGCTGATCAGGCGGGCAACGTACTTTCCTGGAAGAGTTCGGGCTCGCTGGGATTCCGTGGTTCGCGTAAAGGGACGCCCTTTGCCGCCCAGCAGGCCGCAATGAACGCGGCCAATATGGCGCGCGATCACGGTGTGCGCAGCGTGGAAGTGCGGGTCAGCGGCCCCGGCTCCGGACGCGAATCAGCGATCCGCGCCCTGGCTGCTGCCGGGATCGAAGTGCGCAATATTCGCGACATGACGCCGATTCCGCACAACGGCTGCAGGCCGCCCAAGAGACGGCGTGTATAGTTTCAAGCGTTGTTGGCCAACGACCAAGGACCAACGACAAAGCACGTCCGGGATGAAGGGTGAAGCCAAACCTGTAAACCGGTCATCTAAAAGGAGACTACAACTTGGCACGTTACACGGATCCAGTCTGCCGTCTTTGCCGCCGCGAGGGCATGAAGCTGTTCCTCAAAGGCACCAAGTGCTTCAGCGATAAGTGTCCCATCGAGAAGCGTAACTTTGCTCCCGGACAACACGGGAAGGACCGCAAAGCCAAGATCGTCGGCTACGGTTTGCAACTGCGCGAAAAGCAAAAGACCAAGCGCATCTACTTCACCCAGGAAGGGCAGTTCCGCAACTATTTTGAAAAAGCGGCACGGTCCAAGGGCGTGACCGGCGAAATGCTCCTGCAACAGCTCGAGCGTCGCCTGGACAACGTGGTTTACCGTCTCGGATTTGGCATGTCTCGCCCGCAGGCGCGCCAGTTGGTGCGTCACGGCCATGTGCACGTGGACGGGCGCAAGGTTAACATTCCTTCGTACGAAGTGAGTGTGGGTGAGGAAATCACGATTCGCGAGCGCAGCCGCAAGCTGACGATTCTGGAGCAGGCGAAGGATTTCGCCAGCCACCAGGGTTCGCCGAACTGGCTGGAGATCGATCGCGACAACTACAAGGGGCGGGTGTTGGCGTTGCCCAAGCGCGAAGATATCCAGTTGCCGGTGAATGAGCAGTTGATCGTGGAGTTGTACAGTAAATAAGGTTTCAAGGTTGCAGGGTTGCAAGGTTTCGAATGTAGAACCTTGAAACCTATGAAACCTTGAAACTCTGAAACCTGATTTGTTGGTCCATTCGATTCGTGCCAGATCAGCCTGTCCCTGGCGCCTGACCTGAACCCGGACCTGTTCAGGGAGCCAGGGCTGAGCCCCATGGCCGAAGGAGAAACAAATGCTTTGGAAGGGTTTTCAAAAACCGAAACGTCTCGCAGTTGACACTTCATCCTTAACCGACAAGTACGGCATTTTCTGGGCACAACCGTTTGAACGCGGCTTCGGCACTACCATCGGCAACGCGCTGCGACGGGTGATGCTTTCTTCGATCGAGGGAGCTGCGGTCACGGCCGTGAAGATCGAGGGCGTGCTGCACGAGTTCCAGTCGATCCCCGGAGTGGTCGAGGATGCGACCGATATCATCCTCAACCTGAAGCAGATTCCTTTCAAGCTGAGCGGGGATGCGCCGAAGGCGATCTACCTGCGGGCGGATCAGCCGGGCGTGGTCACCTCGGGCATGGTTGAGGCGGACGCTGACGTCGAAGTGCTCGACAAAGAGGTTTATATTGCTACGGTCAGCGAAGGCGGCAAACTCGATATGGAAATGCGGTTGAAGCGCGGCCGCGGCTATGTCTCCGCCGACAAGAATTTCGACGAGGACCTGGGGATCGGCTTCATTCCAATTGATTCCGTCCACTCCCCGGTGCGCAAGTGCAATTACACGGTGGAAGCCGCGCGTCTCGGGCAGATCACGGACTACGACAAGCTCACCCTCGAAGTGTGGACCAATGGCTCCATCACGCCGGCGGATTCGATCGGCCTGGCGGCGAAGCTGCTGAAGGACCACATGAACATCTTCATCAACTTCGAGGAGGACATCGAGACCTCGACGGCCACCGATGAGCGCAAACCGGAGATCAAGAACGAGAACCTGAACCGCTCGGTCGAAGAACTCGAACTTTCGGTGCGCAGCTACAACTGCCTGAAGAACGCGAACATTCAGACCATTGGCGAACTGGTGCAGAAGACCGAAGATGAAATGCTGAAGACCAAGAACTTCGGGCGCAAGTCGCTGAACGAGATCAAGGAGATCCTGGCCTCGATGGGGCTGAGCCTGGGAATGAAGATCGACGAGCACGGCAACGCGGTGCCGGGTCCGACTTCGAACCAGGTGCTGCCGGCGTCGGCGTACGGCAACGACAACGATCTGTAAAGAACAAGTAGTCGCGGGTCGGTAGTCGGGAGTCAGGATGCAAGCCTTTCGCCGACTCCTGACTCCCGACAGCTGACTCCTGAACTGAGGTTTTTTCCATGCGTCACAAAGAAGCAGGATGGAAACTGGGACGGAACACGAGCCACCGGCGCTCGTTGCTGCGGAACCTGGTCACTTCGCTCATTCTGGAAGAGCGCATCGAGACTACCGTGCCGAAAGCCAAGGCCATGCGTCCGAATGTCGAGAAGATGATTACCCTCGGCAAACGGGGCGATCTTTCCGCCCGCCGCCGCGCCGCTGCTTACCTGATGACCAGCGCCGCGGTGGATAAGCTGTTCGACACGATCGGTCCCCGGTTTGGCGACCGCGAAGGCGGCTATGTGCGCATCGTGCGCACCGGCTGGCAGAAGGGCGACGGGGCCGAGAAGGCATTTATTGAACTGCTCGGCAGCGAAAAGGTGCTGGACGAGAAGCGCCAGAAACGCGCCGAAGGGCGAGCCAAGCGAGCGGCCGAGACCAAAAAAGCGATGGAAGAAGCCGACGCCCAGGCAAAGGCCGAGGCCGGCGCCGAGCCTGCAGAAGAAGGCGAGAAGAAAGAGTAGGCAGTCGTTTCGAACCCTGTGGGGACCCGCACGCCGGGCGAAGTTCAACCATCCAGACCGGATGCAAACGCACCCTTCTTCGGGTGCGTTTCCCTTTGCGGTCGAGCCAACAGACGGCAACTGCAGGGGATCGGGCGCGAACGGTGGCGAGGCTGATTACCCGCGCGTACATGTCCTGTCGCGTTTACTGCCGTAATCTTGTGACCGGTAAGGAAGGTGACTACACTGACGCAACCGCATGGAGTTCTCGCGCACACAAATCGGGATCGCGGCGGGCGCTGGCGCATTGCTGGTAGTCATCTTTCTTGGCTACCTGATGTGGCTGAATAATCAGGGCCCGGTACTGGCCCGCTCGGAAGATCGCGACCCGCTCTCTGGCATTCCCAACTCCATCTCCCTCAATCCCCTGCGGGATCGTTCCTCGGAGCGTGCGGCCAACAAGTTCATTCGCGCCATGCACGATGGAGATTGCCAGGCATTGCTGGCTGACTGGGAGAAGGACTACCGCAAGAATTACGCCGCCTTCATCTGTGATTCCGAGGCGCAGCATCCGCTGATCTCCTGGGAATTGGCGGAATGGGAAGACGCGCGGCCCCTCCGCATCCTGCACTACCGCGGCAAACGCCGCAACACCCCCGGCCGCAAGGGCTCCTACAAGGAACTGCTCTCGGTTACGCTGGAGAATAAAGGCGGCGAGTGGGTGGTCACCAAGTACGACTCGATGTACTGAAGGCGGGCGACGGTCGTCGGTCTTCCGGGGTCACGGTTCAAGTCAATCTTTTCATGCTCCAGCGCCGCGAAGGACCTGCGTTATACGCGCACATCTCTACTGTCATGACCGAGTCGTGATACAACATTCCTCATGTCCGACAAGGCCTCAAGGCAAGACACTTCCCGCAACATCTATGCCTTCGGCGCCACTTCGTTCTTGAATGATACGGCCAGCGAAATGGCGTACTGGGTTCTGCCGGCATTCCTGGCGTCGATTGGGGCGGGGCCTGCGCAACTGGGGGTGATTGAAGGCATCGCGGAGAGTGTCGCATCGTTTGCGAAACTCTTCTCCGGGTACCTGGCGGACCGCTTTGCGCGGCGCAAACCGCTGGTGGTCTCGGGGTACTTCGTGGCTAACGCGGTGAAGCCACTGCTGGCGCTCACAACTTCGTGGTGGCAGGTCCTCGGCATTCGCTTTGCCGACCGCTTCTCCAAAGGCATCCGGGGCACAGCGCGCGACGTGATGGTGGCGGAGTCGGTGGACAAGTCCCGCATCGGGTCGGCTTACGGGTTGATCCAGGCGATGGATTCGGCCGGGGCCATTGTGGGGCCCCTGGCCGCGCTCTGGTTGCTGTCCCGCTACGGCCTGCGTGGCATCTTCTGGGCCGCTGCGCTTCCTGGATTCCTGTGTGTAGTGGTGGCGCTGCTCGGTATTCGCGAGACGGACCGAAGGCCTGGAAAGCACGGCGCCGGGTCGCAAGTGCCGCAGGGGGATGATGCTGACCGGCTGGACACCCCGGCCCTCGAAGTCGAAGACGGGAAGGCAAGCGCGCATGACCAGCATCTGCCCGGGGTTTTTTACTTCGTGCTGGCCACTGTGACCCTGTTCTCGTTGGGGAATTCGAGCGACATGTTTCTGGTGCTGCGGGCACAGAGCATCGGCATCCCCGCGACCCACGCGCCGTTGCTGGGGTTGGTGTTTAACATCATGTACACCTTGTTCTCCTGGCCCGCGGGGCGGTTCAGCGATCGGTTTTCGCGCCGAATTATCGCGGCCACGGGATACCTGGTGTTCGCCATCGTGTACGTTGTATTTGCCATTGCGCCGTCCACGCTGGCGATCTGGATCACCATGGCTGGTTACGGTTTGTTCTACGCACTCACCAACCCGGTGTTGAAGGCACTGGTAGTGGAGAAAGTTGCACCGGAGGTGCGCGGGCGCGCGCTCGGGGTGTACTTTTTCGTGACCAGCGTGGCGACGCTGCTAGCCAGCGTGATGACGGGGGAATTGTGGAAGCAGTTTGGCGCGCGAGTTCCGTTTTTTCTTTCTGCGGGAATCGCCGTAGTTTCGGCTGGATTGCTGCTGATTTCGCGAGGCGTGCCGTCGGACGCGGCCTGACCGTCAGAAACAGCCAATCTTGCTGAGACCAGCTGCTACCCTGAATAGGAGGGTTTGCTGGTTAGCGGCTCAGCAGGGGTGGAACGCCCGGCTCGCAGCCAGAACCAGAAGAAGATGACGACTTGCGCGACCAGTGCGGCGGAACCGTCGAGCGCGACGTCGCTAAGGGTTCCGGAGCGCGAGGCGAGGTGGGCTTGGTGCCACTCATCAAGACAGGCCACCAGAGCAGTCATGAAGAAAGAAATTCTCGCCCATGCCAGGCTCCAGCCTGGCATGTTCGGCACCGGCAATGTGGCACGCCAGGAGCGGAACAGAAGATAACTGAGGCCGAAGTAGCCCACGAAGTGGCCAACCTTTCGGATGTAGTAATTCCATACCAGGAAGCGAATGGGATCCACGCCGGTCAGGAAATGCAGGACGGGATAGAGAATACGGCTGGTATTGGCGGCGGAGAACCAATCGGTGGACTCGATCGCAATCAGGATCATCCATAGCACGGCTGCGATCCAAGTCTTCAAGACCTGTTTGCGGGGTAAGTTCAAGAAAGCGGCTTCCGGATCGCCAGGGATCGAGGAGAGCTCACGGGTCGAAAAGCTAAACCGCAGAGGACGCCGAGGTGTCGCCGAGAACGCAAAGAAAGGTCGCGTTCAAGGGTAGCGCTGACGGTGCCGCACGGAGCGAGTGTGGAGCGCTGTATGGCGATAAAACTTACTCCACGGCGTAGTTCGGCGCTTCCCGGGTGATCATGACATCGTGTACGTGGCTCTCGCGCAGGCCGGCGACGCTGATGCGGACAAAGCGGGTTTTCTCCAGCAAGTCCGGAATGGTGCTGCATCCGCAATAGCCCATGCCGGATTTGAGGCCGCCCACCATCTGGTGCACGATCATGGCGACTGAACCGCGGTAGGGAACGCGTCCTTCGATGCCTTCCGGCACCAGCTTGGCCAGGCGATTGGACTCCTCGCCGAGCACTGGCATCGCGGTGGAGGCATCGCCATCGCTGTTCTGGAAGTATCGTTCCGGACCGCTCGGGCCTGCCATCGCCCCCAGGGAGCCCATGCCGCGATACGACTTGAAGGTGCGGCCTTGGTAGAGGATCAGTTCACCGGGGCTTTCATCGGTTCCAGCAAACATGGATCCGATCATGACTGCGCCGGCGCCCGCCGCCAAAGCCTTGGTGATGTCGCCGGAGTACTTGATGCCGCCATCCGCAATCACGGGAACGCTGGCGTCTTTGGTGGCCCGATACGCTTCCGCGATGGCGGTGATCTGCGGCACGCCGGCGCCGGTGACCACGCGCGTGGTGCAGATGGAGCCAGGACCGATGCCGACTTTAATCGCGTCCGCGCCGGCGCGGGTCAACTCGCAGGCCCCGTCGAAGGTACCCACATTGCCGGCGATCAGGTCCACCTCCGGCAGTTTGGATTTCACCGTCTGAATCGCTTCCAGCACGCGACTGGAATGGCCGTGGGCGCTGTCGATGGCGAGTACGTCCACCTTGCACTTGACCAGCTCCTGGGCGCGCTCCAGGAAATCGCCGGTGGCGCCGATGGCCGCGCCCACACGCAGGCGTCCCTGCGAGTCCTTGGCGGCGTTGGGATACTTCAGTTTCTTCTGGATGTCCTTGACCGTGATCAGGCCCTTGAGGTTGTAATTGTCGTCCACCACCAGCAGCTTTTCGACCCGATGTTTATGCAGAATCTTTTCCGCTTCTTCGAGCGTGGTACCGACCGCTACCGTGATCAGGTTGTCCTTGGTCATGACCTTGCTGATGGGGATGTCGAAGCGGGTTTCGAAGCGCAGGTCGCGATTGGTAAGGATGCCGACGAGCTTCTTGTTCTTGGTGATGGGCACGCCGGAGATTTTGAATTTACGCATGACCTCAAGCGCGTCGGAGACTTTGGCGTCGGGCGACATGGTGACCGGGTCCACGATCATGCCGCTCTCCGAGCGCTTCACCTTGTCCACCTCATTGGCTTGCTGCTCGACCGAGAGATTGCGGTGGATGATGCCGATCCCGCCCTGCTGAGCCAGCGCAATCGCCATGTGCGACTCGGTGACTGTGTCCATGGCCGCGCTGATGATGGGAATGTTCAGACGGATGTTGCGCGTGAGCTGCGTCTGGGTGTTGGCCAGCGCCGGGATGACGTCGGACCGCGCCGGCAGCAGCAACACATCATCAAAGGTGAGGGCCTCAGGGACCGGAAAGTGAATCATAAGTTTTCTCAGGGGAAAACGGTAAGCGTCTATTCTAGAGACGCTTGGCGGTTGAGGCAAATGGCTTGCACAGCGGCGAGAAAAAGCTTAATGTGCCCGAGCAGAAAAGAGGTGGATGTTGCCATGCGCCCCCATTTCATGAACCGATGTTGCGCACGGTTAGCCGTGGTTGGATTGCTCGCAAGCACAACTTGGGTGCCTGTGCAGGCCCAGCAAGCTGGCTCGCAGGAACCCCCTCCGCCTACCATCCGCGTCAACACCCGCGTGGTGCTGGTGGACGTGGTCGTTACCGACAGGCAGGGCAAACCGGTCACCGGCCTCAAGCCAGCGGATTTTACGGTGCAGGAGAAGGGAAAAACTCAGAAGATCGCGTTCTTCACTACGCCCGAGGAAGCGCAGAAGCAAAACTCTCCGCCGGAGCTGGGGCCGGGCATCTATACCAACAAACCCGAGTTTCGCTCGCCGGGTGGCCCGGTCACGGTCTTGTTGCTCGACGCGGTGAACACGCCGTTCCGCGACCAGGCTTACGCTCGGCAGCAGATGCTCAAGTACATAAGACAGCAAATAAAGCCGGGACAACGGATGGGAGTGTTCGCATTGACGAACTCGCTCCGCGTTCTGCAGGACTTCACCACGGATCCACAAGTCCTCATTACCGCCCTGGAGCGGTACAAGCCGCAGGAGCAGCAGTTCAAGGCTGGTGTTCCTGCGTCTATCAGCGCCGCGGTTGGATCGCCGGATTTGGGCCCCGGTGCATCGGCGATGCTTGAGTTCGCGCAAAGCGAGATCACCGCCTTCCAGGGGATACAAGTTGGCTACCAACTAGATCGGCGCGTGGAGGTAACGCTTATCGGCCTGCGTAGCATGGCGCGCATGCTCGGGGGAATCCCGGGGCGAAAGAATGTGGTGTGGCTCACCGCGGCATTTCCTTTCGAACTCATACCGGAAGAGCGCAATTTGAGCGAGGCGGAGTTGCTGGAGTCTCTGCCCAGTGTGAAACAGAAGGGGGTTGGTACCATCGCTTCCGGATCCATTGCCGCAACCGGGAGGCAGTCGCACAGTGAAGAGATTCGCCAGGCTGCGGCCGAGCTGGCCAGCGCGCAGGTGGCTATTTATCCAGTGGATGTGCGCGGTTTGATGAGCGGCATGGAGTTTCTCCCCGAGGACTCTGACAATCGCCAGGCCGTCGATTCCTCGGGCCGGGCGATTGCAAGAATGTCCGATGTGGCTGCCAGCCAGGAGACCATGCGCGAAATCGCGGCCGAAACCGGCGGCAAAGTGTACGTCAATCAGAACGAAATCAGCGTTGGAGTCGGGTTGGCGATGGCTGACGACTCCGCCTCGTACACCCTCGGCTACTACCCGGAAGACAAGAAATGGGATGGCAAATATCGTTCGATCAAGGTGAGGGTGGGCCGGGACGGGACGGAAGTGCGGCATCGGCGGGGGTATTTTGCGATCGATCCTTCACAACTTAAAAACCAGCAGCCGGAGCAGCAGGTTGCGGAAGCATTGCGCGACATGGCGCCTGACACGCAGGTGACATTCAGCGCTCAAGTCAAGAAGACCGAGAAGGGCAAAGTGGGGATCGACTTTCTGGTTGACCCGAATACGGTAAGCGCAGCAGATTCCTCCGGAGGCAAAAAGCTGAATCTCGTTGTGTATGCTGCGGTGTTTTCGCCAGAAGGGAAGATGCTGGACAACACTAGCCAGAAGGTGGACCAGGTTTTCAAGGAAGATATCTACCAGCAGATTCGGCAACGCGGTATCCTGCTCCACTTGGAGCTAGATCCAGTGCCGGCCAAGAACCAGTTGCGCCTGGCGGTCCAGGATGTGCATACGGGGATGGTGGGAACTCTAAACGCCACGACTCCGTGACGCCGCGACGGAGTTGTGCAGTGAGACAGGTTTCAAGGTTGCAAAGTTCCAAGGTTTCAAGGTCAAAGCACGGGCATGGAAGATCGCCCGACCTTGAGACTTTGAAACTTCTGAAACTTTGGAACTTGCCTTTCAGTTCACCGTCAGTGGAGCGGAGACGCTTCCGATCCTGCCGCTGAAGTTGTCGCGGATGACAAAGCGCACCATGTATTGCCCGGGAGGAAGCTCCAGCGAGTTGCTGTAGGCGAGTCCGTCCGCTTTCAGCTTGGCGATGGTGTCGGCATTCGGCGCGCCCTTGAGAGTTTGCGCCAGACTGTCGGCGGCTATGCCATCTTTCTTGGTCACCGCCAGCACGGCCACCTCCAGATCCAACTGGTTCCTCTCGCCCCCCAACGCCATGCCTTCCGGCGCGACGTGCAAACCGAATTGTACTTTTTTCTTCGGGCCGTCGGCAGAAACGTCCTTAAAGCGCACGGTGAGCGGGATGCCGGTACTGTCAAAAGGCGAGGTGAGGGCAAAGGTCATATCACTTTTGTGAGCGAGCTCAGGATTCACGGTGGCGTTGGTGACGAAGAAACCGCTGCGCGCGCGCACTTCCGTACCCGACTTGTGAACCTTTACCTTCAACTGGCGCCAGCCGGCCTTGGTGTTCTTGGTATCGAGGTAGTAGCCCAGCAGGTAATAGGAGGAGGAATCGTCAGCGGCGCGCTTGAATCCGGAAGCCAGATCGTTGCTGTTGTAGAAGGCGCGGCCGCCGGTCATGTCGGCGAAATCTTTCAGCGTATCGAGGGTCGTGGTTTGCAGCCAGCCGCGGGCAGCCAGATTCTGGGCAAAGGCATTCGGAGTCTTGCTTCCGGTATAGCTGGCATCGGCATTGGGCGAGTAGTTCACCAGGCCGCGAACATCGATGGGATAGACGGAGATCTCGGCGTCATTGAGCGCCTGAATCGTCCGTTCGTAGAGCACCGACAGATAGCCTCCCGGCACGGCCCCCGCCGAATCCAGGTAAAAGGGTAAGCCACCCGTTGCCCAGACCAGAGACTTCTTTCCCGGAACTCCGGTGAGGGACCAGGCAATGTCGAGGAAGGCCCGCATGGTGGATTCGATGGCGCGATCCTGCTGCATGCGGGCAATCGCGGCATCTCCGTTGACCAGGAAATCCTGCAGCCCCTGCTCGGTGTTGTTGAAGTTGAGCAGGAAATCGCCGGGCGAAGACTCCAGGTCTGAGCCGGTCACTGCCGCGGCTTGCACATCAATGTCAACGCCCTGCAGCGCGGGAAGTTCCCCGCTGACTTTCTTGAGCGCCTCCATCAGTTCGGCGGGGTTGGCGGTGAGGCCATGGATCACCCTGGTACCACGGCTGCTGATGGAAACCAGCGCAGAAACCTGTCCTGGTTCCACGCTGTTGGCAAGATACCGGACCAGTTGTTTCCGTCCGTAAGCCTGATCGAGAAAGGGAGTGTTGATGGTATCCAGGGCGATGACGGTAACGTTGCGCGGAGCATCCTGGCTGGAAGCCAGGTTGCTGAATTCTCCTTTGCTCGGCGGGGCGGCGGTGAGGGGTGCATGTCCAGTTTCGATTTCTTCGAAACTGGCGATCTTCTGTTCCTTGCCATTCTCCAAAACCTGGAAATCGGTGCGACTCAGGCCGGGAATGTGGATGTGCGACTTGTTGCTGACAATGACCGGCACCTGCACCAGGATGGTCTCAGACCGGAACTCGACTTTGGCCTCATCTTCCGCATGGTGAACCGTCGGATTGGAAGGGAGGTTAGCGCGATTGGCGGCCGCCGGACCGGGTCCAGCCGCACCTGAGCCGGGGCCCTTGGAGACACCTGGTGGCGGGCTCCCGACCCCTCGGCCTCCGGGTCTTTGTGCCTGTAGAACGCTGGAAAGAAACAAGCAAAACGCCAACACTACGAATATCCGACGGCAAGGCATGGCAACTCCTTCAACCCCGCGGAACGGATTATATCTCGCTTCCGCGCGTTTGTTTTTTGCCCTTGACCAGCGTATATTGATGCTTGGAAACTGTTGTGTAGTACCAGCATGTGGCGAAGCACACCAGTGGGCGCAAGCCCACTTTTTAGTTTCGGCTGCTTTCGGAGCCGGGGTGGCGGCGCGGAACGGGTGCCTAAGTTACTGGTTGCATGGCATTTGAGATCGAGCGGGTGCGCGAGATCGCGGAGCGCGTGGCGGCCTCCAGCGGCTTGGAGGTGGTGGAGGTGGAGTTGCGCGGCGGAGGCAACAAGCGGATGCTGCGCATCGTTATCGATAAGGCCACGGGCGTGACCCACGAAGATTGCGCGAACCTGAGCCGGGAAGTTGGCACCATCCTTGACGTAGAGGACGCGGTGCCGGACGGTTCGTATGTCCTGGAGGTTTCCTCCCCGGGGTTGGATCGCAAGCTGGTTCGTCCGGCGGACTACCAGCGGTTTACTGGAAGCCGGGTGAAACTGACCACACGCCAACCGGTGAACGGCAACCGGCACTTCGAAGGACGGTTGGAAAGTTTCCAGGAGGGGCGGTTGAACCTGGACGTGAGTGCGGCACGAAAGAAATTCCGTCCTAAGGACGGCGACGCGTCCGAGAAACTGGAGATCGAACTGGCGAACGTGGAGAAGGCGAATCTGGTGCCAGAAATCTAGGTTGCAAAGTTGCAAGGTTTGGTGGACTTGAAACTCTGAGACCTTGAAACTTTGAAACCTCAGAACGACAGACTCATAGCGGAATTCTTTATGGCGAGTGAGCTTTACAACACCATCGACGCCCTGAGCCGGGAAAAGGGGATTGATCCGCGGATTGTAGTCAGCGCGGTGGAAGACGCCATTGTGGTCGCCACGCGCAAGTACTACAAGACCCAGGAGAACCTGCGCGCGGAACTGGACAAGGAAACGGGCAAGATCCGCGCCTTCGCGGTGAAGACGGTGGTGGAAAGCCCCGAGCAGGTGGAAGATCCCCTGCTGCAGGTCACGCTGGATGAGGCTCGCAAGCTGGACCCGAGCGTTGAAATTGGCGGGGAGTTGCAGATTCCCAAGCAGACGGAAGGCATCCTGGGGCGGATCGCGGCGCAACTGGCGAAGCAGGTCATCTTCCAGAAGGTGCGTGAGGCCGAGCGCGACACGGTTTACAACGAGTACATCGGGCGCGTGGGTGAAATTGTGAACGCCACGGTAAAGCGCATCGAGGGTCCAGACGTGATCTTCGACCTGGGGAAAGCGGAATCGCGGATGCCGCGTAAAGAGCAGTCGCGGCTGGAGTCGTTTGCCATCGGCGAGCGCGTGCGGGTGGTGATTGCGCGCGTGGAGAAGGCTTCCAAAGGCCCGCAGGTGGTGGTGTCGCGGGCGGCGCCGGAACTGGTGCAGCATTTGTTCCAGACGGAAGTGCCGGAAATCTACGACGGAACAGTCGTGATCCGAGCCATTGCGCGCGAGGCCGGCGAGCGCACCAAGATCGCAGTCATGTCCAAAGACAAGGACGTGGACGCGGTGGGTGCCTGCGTCGGCATGAAGGGCATGCGGGTGCAGTCCATCATCCGCGAACTGCATGGCGAGAAGATCGATATCATCGAGTACCACGAAGATGCGGTCACGTTTGCGGAGAAAGCGTTACAGCCCGCCAAGGTGAGCCGCGTCACCGTGCTCGACGGTCAGGATAAGCAGCTGGAAGTAGTCGTGGACGACAGCCAGCTTTCGCTCGCCATCGGCAAGAAGGGACAGAACGTCCGCCTGGCGGCGAAGCTGCTGGGCTGGAAGATCGACATCAAGAGCGAAGAAGAGAAGCGCCAGGAAGTGGAAGAGCAGATGTCGGCCCTGGTCGGGACCAGTGCCACACCGCTGGATAGCGTGCCGGGGTTGGGGGAAGGGCTGATTGAGAAGCTGAATGCCGCGGGGGTGACCACGGTGGAATCGCTGGCGGACATGACCCCTGAGCAACTCGAGGCGATCGAGGGCATTGGTCCCAAGACGGTGGAAAAAATCAGCCTGGCGGTGAATAATTATTTCTCGAGCCTGGAAGCCGGGGAAGCGGCTGCGGCGGCACCGGAGGCGGGTGCGCAGGAACCGGTGGTTGAAGGTGAGGCGGCACCCGCGGAAGAGGCTGTCGCGGAGGAGCCACCGGCGGAAAATTCGGACAATCAAGGGATGGAAGCCGCTGGCGCAGCCGAGCCGGTGGAAGCCGCTCCGGTGGAAGATATTGCCGCACAGGCGGAAGAACCCGGGGAAGAGCCTGCTTCGGAAGAAAAGCAGTCAGGAAAACCGTAGTCAGGAGCCGGTAGTCCGGAGTCAGGAGAACGTGCTGACTGGCGACTGCCGACTCCTGAAGCGCAATCACCGACACCGTGAGGTTGATATGGAGACTTAGCGGGACAGCGCGGAGGAAAGAAAGGGCGGATGAGTAAGATTCGAATCAACGATCTGGCCAGGGAGCTGGAAGTCAAGAGCAAAGCGATTCTCGACGCACTAACGGAAGTCGGAGTCACCGAGAAGAAGACTCATTCCAGTTCGCTGGAGGACCATGAAGCGGAGAAGGTGCGGGTTCATTTCCGCGCCCACAGCGAAGCGCAGACCGCGGGCCGGTCCTCGCGCTTCAGCCGGGTTGATTCCGACGAAATCAAGACCAAGATCGATCTCTCCCACATTTCCAAGCCAGGCGATGTTCTGAACGCGATCCGCGCCAAGCAACAGGCGCCCGCGGCGACTCGTCCTGCGGTTGTGCCACCTCCGCTCGAGAGCAATCCCGCTGCGGCGGCGCCCGCGGCACCGGTGGCGAAGCCAGCTGTCCCAGCACCGCCGATGCCTCCGGTGGTTGCACCGCCGCGGCTGGTGGTACCGATTCCGACTGCAAGGCCAACGTTTTCGGCTCCTGCGCCGCCCGTGACGCAACCTCCGGCGACTGCATTGGCGCCGGCGGTACCTGCTGTGCCGCTGCGCCCGGCGGTACCTCCGCCCGCGCCGCCACCAAGCGCAGAAGCTGCGCCGCCCGTGCCCGTGGCAGCACCACCTATGACTCCAGTTCCCGCGCCTCCGGCAGCGATGGCGGCAAGACCGGCGCAGCCGCCATTGCCGCGGCCACGCATGATCGTGCCGCAGACCGGCCCACGCCCGGTGTACAAGGCTCCGCCGAGACCGGCGCAGCCGCCGGCGGCTGCAGCCTCAGGAGCGCCTGCGAGGCCAGTTCCGGGACGCCCGGTGCCGGGCCAGCCCATCTTTCAGCGCCCCCGTCCGGGCGCACCTGCGGGACGTGCGCCGCTGCGTCCAGGGGAGCGGCGGCCGATGCACCCCACGCGGCAGTCGCCTACGGGCACGCGTCCGCTGGGAGTGGGTCCGGGAGGACCGCCTCCAGGGTCGACTCGTCCGGGTGCCCGCCCTGGTGGTCCAGCGCGGCGGCCCGGGCAGCGTTATGTGCCGCGCGGCGTGAAGGAAGGCCCGATGAAGGGCTACGTGCCGCCGCCGCGGTTGTCGCTGTCCAACGAACCGCAGCCCATCACGCGCACCATCACCATCTCAGAAGGTATCAGCGTTAAGGATCTGGCAGAGAAACTTGGCATTCGTGCCAAGGACTTGATCGGTCGCCTCCTGGCTCGCGGCGTTTTCGCTACGGTTAACCAGACTCTTGATGCGGAACTGGCCAGCGAGATGGCGCGCTTTTTTGGGGCGGACACGAATGTGATCACCTTCGAAGAGCAGGCCGCGAAAGAAATCTCCGACGCCGCTGCTGGAGAAGAAGCCGGTACGGAGGCTGTGCTGCGTCCGCCGGTGGTCACCATCATGGGCCACGTCGATCATGGCAAGACTACGCTGCTGGACTCGATCCGGTTGACCGACGTTGCCGGAGGCGAGGCTGGCGGCATCACCCAGCACATTGGCGCCTACAAGGTGACGATCCTGGACAAGGAATCGCCGGCTTACGGGCGCCAGATCGTATTTCTCGACACCCCGGGTCACGAAGCATTCACGCGCATGCGGGCCCGCGGCGCCAAGGCCACCGACATCGTGGTGCTGGTGGTAGCGGCGGACGACGGGGTCATGCCGCAGACGCTCGAGGCCATTGACCACGCGCATGCCGCGGAAGTGCCGATCATCGTGGCGGTCAACAAGATTGATAAGCCGGATGCGCTGCCCGACCGGGTGAAGAAGCAACTGGCCGACCGCGGCCTGATGCCCGAGGGCTGGGGCGGCACCACGGTGTTCGTGGACGTTTCGGCCAAGCAGAAAACAAATTTGAACCTGCTGATGGAGATGATCTGCCTGGTGGCGGACTTGCAGGAGCTTAAGTCCACGCCGGAACGGCCCGCTACAGGCGTTGTCCTGGAAGCCAAGCTGGACCGGGGACGCGGACCCGTGGCCACGGTGCTGGTGCAGAACGGGACTTTGCGTACGGGTGGGAATTTCGTCGTTGGCAATGTGTACGGCAAAGTGCGCGCGATGTTCGATGATCG
>JBGPJK010000078.1:0-15644 GCA_041485425.1 Terriglobia bacterium
ATCCTGTGGAGCCTGTCGCGGCAGACGCCCAGCTTTTCTGATTTCACGAACGCCACTCACTTTGCGGTCAACGTCCTGGAAGCAAAACAGCACCATCTGTCGCGGCAGTTTTCCACCACATTGCCGGATAAGTTTGCCGGCGTCGAGTTTGACGAGGGGGTAGCGGGTGTGCCCATTCTGCGCGGCGCGATTGCCCAGTTCGTGTGCCGCAAAGTTCGGCAACACGATGGTGGCGACCACGTCATCTTCATTGGTGAGGTGGAACAATACAAGTACAACGACGGCGAACCGCTCGTGTTTCATTCCGGAAGGTATCGGATTGCGACCCGGCATCCTGACATTGCTGATTCGTAGTCAGGTGGTGGTCCAGCGCGTGGTCTGAACTTCCGCGCCTTTTTGGGGGCGACTCAGAGTCCCGCTGGTTGGCTTTCACCTGTCGGGGGGGCGGCGGGAAACGCCGGACGCCTCAACGTTCGATTTCACGAATCCATAACCGCAAACCGATCAGGGTTGCCGCGATCACCAGCAAAGAAATCCCCAGCCCCAGTCGCCGCCGGTCGCGTTCCCGGAGCGCATCCAGACCGGCCCGGTAGGTTTTCTCGCTGACCGCCTGACCCGAGGCGGTTTCCTGGGCGACTTTTTCCGGACGGAAGCTGTGGACCGCGACCCGGGCTTTGGTCAGCGCGTCGTCGGCCTGAATGAGATCGAGTTGGGCCTGGCTCACCTCCATGCCCGATTCCGCGGCGCGATCCAGGATCTCCCTGGAGCGTGCAATACGCGACTCCAGATCATGCAGATGAGTTTGAATGCCGGTGGCCGCCTGGAATCCAGCGTCTCCCTCGGAATGGCACTTGGTGCAGATGGAATGTTCGCCCGTGCCGGCCATCTGGTCGTTGGGATGAACAATGAGGTGATTGCTGTGGCAGGTGACGCATCCGGGAAGTCCCGCGGATGCGAAAGCGGCCTTATGCGGACCGGTGTCGAACAATTGCGACTGGAATACGTGACAGGTGGAACACACGTTCGCGACCGTCGCGACCCCGGGGGGCGCCGCGCCATGATTCCCGTGACAGGTGGTGCAGGTAGGTGCGCTTAAGTCGCCGCGGACCACCATCGCCTCGTGGTGAACGCTCTTGCTGTAATCCGCGAACTGATTGGTAGCGATGCCATAGGGCTTCATGTAATCCGGGTTGGCATGACACCGGCCGCAGGTCGCAGCCACGTTGAGCGGGTTGACCGTGGAATGCACGTCGCTGGCGGGGCGTATGTCGTGCACGCTGTGGCAGTCCGTGCACACCGCAACCCGGGTGTCGCCGGCCGCGAGCTTCCTGCCGTGCACGCTGGTGTGGTATTGGGCCAACTGATCGGTGCGCAGGGAAGGATTGAACTGGCGGATGTACGCCGCATCGGAATGGCAGCTTCCGCAGAGCTGCGGAATCTGCTTGCGATCGATTTTGCCCCGGAAGCCGGCCTTGCGGCTCATGGCCTGATCGTCGCTCGTGGGATCTCCTCCATGGCAACTGGCGCAGGTAAGACCCTTTTGCGCATGGATGTTGGCGGCGAACTGGTCTGCGGTTACCCGGTAGGGCGGATCGAGTGCAGAGTGACAGTCCAGGCAGGTGTTCTGGGTTTGTGCTGAAACGCAAGGCAGAACAAATAAGAACAATAGGGAAGCGAGTCCCAACTCCCGTTGGCGTGCTGTTCCTGGCGTCGAGATCATCGTTATCAATCTCATCAGGCGGTAAGTTGAAGTCTGGTTCATTTGCTGAGATACCCGTAGGCCGTCATGGCAGCGATGAACGCGACTGCGAATACACCCAAGGCGATTACGGCGCGATAACCGGCCGGGCGTCTTGGCTCCACGAACGGCAACAGCAACCACACCAGGCCGGCAGCCCCGAAAGCGAGTACGCCGAGCACTTCCCCGTCAATCCACAGTACCTTGGCGGGAATCAGCTTCAGGGTCTGGAAGGCAAACAGGAAGTACCATTCCGGTTTGATGCCAGCGGGAGCGGAAGCGAAGGGGTCGGCCTTGGTTCCCAGGCCCCAGGGAAACAGAGCAGCCAGCACGCCCAGTACCGCCAGCGCCGTATACCAAGCCATCAATTCGCGGAGCAGGAAGTTGGGAAAGAACTTCATTTCGCGCCGTTCGTGCGGAGCATCGTTCCACTGTTTCTCGACCGCCGGGGGAACACTAATTCCGAAACGCTGGACCAAGGCGAGGTGCAGCCCGAGCAGCACGGTCGTGAGCCCGGGCAGGACGGCGACATGGAAGCCAAAGAAACGTGTCAGGGTTGCGCCGGTGACCTCCGGGCCACCGCGCAAGAAAATCATGATCCACGGGCCAATGACCGGAACCTGGCCGGCCACCTCCGTCCCTACCTTGGTGGCGAAGAATGCCAGCGTGTTCCAGGGCAGCAGGTAGCCGCTGAAACCGAATCCGAACGCCAGGAACAGGAGCACAGCGCCGCTCACCCACGTCAGTTCCCGCGGCTTCCGGTACGCGCGCAGGAACAGCACACTGAACATGTGCGCGAAGGCGGTGAAGATCATCAGGTTGGCCGACCAGGAGTGGATGGACCGCACCAGCCAGCCGTAGCGGACCTGGGTGCTGATGTACTGTACGCTTTCAAACGCTTCGTTGGCGCTGGGCCGGTAGTACAGCAACAGCAGGATACCGGTCATGACCTGGATCAGAAACAGGAAGAGCGTCATGCCCCCGAGGAAATACCAGTACGACCGCCGGTGGTGGGGGACGGTCTTTTCTTTGAGCGGCGCAATCAGTTCGGCCCAGCCAAAGCGTTCGTCCAGCCAGTTCTGAACCCGACCTGCGATGCTCATCGTTCCTTTCCTTACGTCTTTATGACCTGGATTTCGTCACCCTGAATGTGGACCTGGTATTTCTCCAACGGCCGCGGTGGAGGCCCGGACAAATTGCGCCCGTTCAGGTCGTAGACTCCGTTGTGGCAAGCACACCAGACCTGCTGCGTATCCTTGCGATACTGCACCGTGCAGCTCAGGTGGGTGCAGGTTGCCGACATGGCCTGGTATTCGCCCTCGGCGGTGCGGATCAGCAGGGCGGGGCGATTGCCGAAACGGAAAATTTTCGCGCTGTTGGGCTTTAACTCGTGCACGGTGGCGGCGACCACCGAATCCACGCCCAGATTCGTCTCCACCGGAGGCACCAGATAGCGAAGCACAGGATACAGAAACGAGGCCAAAGAGGCGGCGATACCTCCTCCGAGGAATGTCTTGAGGAGAGTGCGGCGCGAGCTGCTGCGGGCTGCGCTGTTTCCGCCCGGCGAGATGTTGGGGGGAACGGTTTCCCCGGTATGCATGTTGCTCCTGGTGTCAGCCCATGCTTGAGGGCTGGCAATCCGCGACTGGTTGCGCGCGGCAGCGAACCCGCGGTCAGGAATCGAACCACCCATCGCCGGGGTTTCACGAAGAACTCCGGCGAGCCGGAACCGACGCGCGACTTCGCAGCATAGCATAGCGCCTCCGCCTTGTGCGGGCGTTGGCGCGCTCGTCACGCGAGATTGTGATCTTAGTCACAGCATTGCCGGGTAAAGCTCAGGCAGCATAGGTGGCATGACATTCGAACGAACGTTCGATATGTGCCAGGATCTCATCGCGGACCTCAGTTTCGAACCGGTCCAGCGCTGGAAGCAGCAGCACCCCGCCGCCAAAGTGATGGGCTACTTCCCGGTCTACGCGCCGGCGGAGATCATCCATGCCGCGGGTATGCTGCCGGTCGGGCTGAGCGGCGGCGGCGACCGCCTGGACATCCAGCATGCCGATGCCCGCTTCGGGTCGTTCATCTGCTCCATCATCAAGACCACGCTGGAAATGGGTCTGCGCGACCATCTCCGGGTGTTCGACGGCATCCTGTTCAGTTCCATTTGCGATTCCGCGCGCAACCTGTGCTTCGTGATGAAGCGAAACTTTCCCGACCTCTACGTGGACTTCCTCCATCTGCCGCATAACCCGAGTTCCCCGGCCAGCGTGGATTTCCTGGCCAGCGAATATCGGCGGCTCATCCAGGAACTGGAGCGCATCGGCGGCCAAAAAGTGACGGAGGAGGGCTTGCAGAGTGCGATCGCCCTCTACAACCACAACCGCCACCTCACCCGCAGCCTCTACGCCTTCCGTGCGCAGAAACCGCATGTGCTGCGGGCCTGGGAATCGTACGTGCTGGTTCGCGCCGGCAACTTCATGCCGGTGGAGGAGCACAACGCGCTGCTCGAGGAATGTCTGGAGCAGCTCAGCCAACGACCGGGTAAGCCGAGAGATTCCATTCGCGTAGTGGTGGAAGGCGCCTTCTGCGAACAGCCGCCGCTCGACCTGATCAAACTGGTGGAGGACGCAGGCTGCTACCTGGTGGACGACGACTTTGTCATCGGCCGGAGCTGGTTTACGGAAGATGTTCCGGTTGACGCAGACCCGGTGCATGCCCTGGCGGAGAGCTACGTCAACCGCGCGGTGTACTCCTCGGTGCGCCATGATTTTCGCGCGCCGCGCTGGGAAGGATTGGCGGAGAAGGTGAAGCGGTCACGGGCGGATGCAGTCCTTTTCCTGATTGCCAAGTTCTGTGAGCCGGCTTACTTCGACTACGTCCTGTTCAAGAAAAAGCTGGAGGAAATCGGGGTGCCGCATCTCCTGCTGGAATTCGAAGAAAAGCAGTTCACCTTCGATCGCGTGCGAACGGAAGTGGAGACGTTTGTGGAGTCGCTGGTGTTCGACTAGCCGGTTTGTTCCCGCAGTGAGAGCAGGGACCCAGGAGGATGGTGACCACATGCCCGAAGTGAAGCAGACCGAATACCGCGGCAGCATTCATCAGCGGCAGAAAGAACTGATGCTGAAGTGGTACGAGCGGCTGAATGAGGCCGCCGAGACCGGCACGCCGCCGACCGTCTCGCTGATGATTTCCGGAAACTGCGTGGAGTTGCTGGAGGCCTTCGGAGCGGTTCCGATTTATCCCGAGGTGAATGCGCTGCAACTCGCCATCCGGCACCAGTCGCTGGAGCCGATCCTGGCCGCCGAGGAAATCGGCTATGCGCCTGATAACTGCGCCTACGTGAAGGCCGACATCGGCTGCTACCTGAAGGGCATCACTCCCACCGGCGGCAAGATGCCCAAGCCCGACCTGGTGCTGTGCAATTTCGTTGGCTGCAACACCTATGTGAAGTGGTTCGAGCACACCGCGGTGCTGACCGGTTCCAAGCTCTACGTGCTCGACGTTCCTTTCCTGTGTGAGGACGAGCCAACTCAGGCTGCCATCGATTATGTGGTTCGACAACTTAAAGAGTTGGTCACGCTGCTGGAAACGATAACCGGAAGGAAGTTTGATTATGACCGCTTCACGGAAGCGGTGCGCTGTTCGGCTGAAGTGGAAGAACTCTGGTCGCAGATCAAGCACCTGGCGCGCCGCTCGCCCTCTCCCTTTGACGCCTACTTCGATGCCATCACGCTGATGGGGCCGCTGTACGTATATCGCGGGACGCGGGAAGGCGTGGAGTTTTTTCGTGCTGCTCTGGAAGAGATGTGGGCAAAGGTGGCCAGCGGGCAAGGCGTGTATGACCAGGAGAAGTTCCGGCTGGTGATCGAAGGCCCTCCCCCCTATCCGTTTTTCCGCACCTTCCGCGACATGTTTGCCAAGTGGAAGGCCTGCGCCGTTGCCTCTACTTATTCAACGGTTGGCGGGCTGTGGGAGTTCGGTGCCCGTCACGATCCCGACCATCCCTTTGAGTCGGTGGCTTTGCACATGCTTTCGCAGAACGTCACCAACCGGAACTATCTACAGCGCTACGAGCAGATTCGGCGCTACATCGAAGAATGGAATGCTGACGGGCTGATCATTCACTTCGTAAAGAGCTGCCGCCTGTTTTCCGCCGGGCAGGGCGACATGCGTGACTACGTCACCAAGACGCTCGGGGTTCCGACGCTCTACATCGAATCGGATCTGGAAGATCCGCGTTACTTCGCCGAAGCCCAAACCAGGAACCGGATTGATGCATTTTTTGAGACGCTGGAGCATTCCAAACTCACCGCCAAGGCTGTTTGAGGAGCGAACCATGAGAGTTGCCGCCGGAGTTGACGTTGGGTCCACCCAGACCAAAGCGGTGGTGATGAGCGAGAACGGGGGCAGGAGCATACTCGCTCGGGCGCTGGTGGATACCGGCGCCAACGTGCGTAAGGCTGCGGAAAACGCCTTTGTGGTGGCCTGCCACAATGCAGGAATCGCGCCGGCGGAAGTGGGCTTTGTGGTGGGCACCGGATACGGCCGCTACAACATCTCGTTCGGCAACGCGCAGCTGACCGAGATCAGTTGCCATGCGCGCGGGGCGCACTTCGTGTGTCCGACTACGCGCACCGTGATCGACATGGGCGGCCAGGACGCCAAAGCCATCAGCGTGGGCAGCGACGGCCAGGTGCTGGACTTCGTGATGAACGACAAGTGCGCTGCGGGGACGGGACGTTTTCTGGCCAATGCCGCCGACGTGATGGGAATCGGGCTGGACGAAGTTGGGCCTCTGTCGCTGCGGGCGACACGCGCGGTGAAGATCGCCACGGTGTGCACGGTGTTCGTTGAGTCCGACATTCTTTCCTATCTGGCGCAGGGCAAGAAGGCGGAAGACATCCTCGGGGGAGTGCACCTGGCGATTGCCAAGAGGACTCTCTCGCTGGCGCGCCGCGTTCCTCTGGAGCCCGACATCACCATGACCGGCGGCGTCGCTCGCAACGTGGGCATGGTGCACGCCCTGGAAGAGGTGCTGGGGACAAAGATGCAGGTCAGCCCGGACGCGCAGTTTATCGGGGCTATAGGCGCTGCCGTCTTTGCGCTGGAAAAAATGGATCAGAGTTTTGAATCTTCTATGTGGAGGCCCGAATATGCGACTGGTAGCGGGCATTGATTGTGGCAGCGGCTTCACCAAGGCAGTCCTGGTCGCGCAAGACGGCTCTCCCGACTCTTGCATCCTGGGCAAGGGCAAGGCCAAGAGCGGCGTCAACATGGAAGAAGCGGGGGCCGCCGCGCTCGCGGCCGCGCTGCAAGACGCTGGCCTGACCAGGGATGACGTTCACTATGTCGCCACCACGGGATTCGGCCGCTACGGCGTCGGTTTCCGTGACATACAGATCACGGAGATCACCAGCGGGGCGCGCGGCGCCCATTACCTGTTCCCCAGTTCGCGCTGCGTGCTGGACATCGGCAGCCAGTCCACGCGGGCACTCACGATGAACGAGTCGGGCAAGGTCCGCAGCTTCAAAACCAACGACAAGTGCGCGGCTGGTTCGGGCACGTTCATCGCGCGGGCGGCCAAGTACCTGGAGATTCAGATCGAAGATGTCGGCGAGCTTTCGGTGCGCGCCACCAACCCTCAACCGATCAGCAGCGTGTGTGCGGTGCTGGCGGAGAGCGAAATCATCAACCACGTCAGCGCCGGCGTCAGCGTCGAGAACATCCTGCGCGGAATTCATGACTCGCTGGCCGACCGCGCCGTGGGCATGCTGAAGCGCGTAGGCAGGGATGGCGAAGTTACGTTCATCGGCGGCGTCGCCCGTCAAAGCGGCATTGTGAAGGCACTCGAAGACAAACTCGGCACCAGGGTCAATGTTCCACCGGACTGCGAGTACGTGTGCGCGTTGGGTGCAGCTCTGCTGGGACACAAACGGCTCGCCATGAAAGAGAGCCTGGCAAGCCTGACACCAGTTTCGTGAGGTTTTATGTTTCCTGCAACGGAAGCCACGGTTGAGAAAGCATCTTCTGGAGTGGTTCGCGGAGCCTACGGATTCCGGCTGACCGCAGTTGGTCAGCCAGTGGTGCGGCAGGAACTGCCCGCGTTGGAGCCTGGACCGGATCAGGTGGTGGTGAAGATCGCCGGATGCGGCGTCTGCCACACCGACATCGGCTATGCGTTTGACGGCGTGCCTACACGCCATCCCCTGCCGCTGGTGCTCGGACATGAAATCGTGGGGCGCGTGGTCGCGGCCGGCCCGCAGGCTGCCAACTGGCTGGGGCAGACCGTAATTGTTCCCGCGGTAATTCCCTGCGGCGAGTGTCCGGCGTGCAAGGCGGGTCGCGCGACTATCTGCCGGAAACAATTCATGCCGGGGAACGACGGGGATGGGGGCTTCGCCACGCATGTGGTTGTCCCCGCGCGCGGACTTTGCCCGGTACCGGACACGCTACCCAACGGGGTCACGGTTTCAGCGCTCTCGGTCGTCGCGGATGCCGTCACCACTCCGTTTGAGGCCATCCGGCGCGCCCAGCTTGGCCCGAACGATGTTGCCGTATTTACCGGCGTGGGCGGGATCGGTGGATTCGGGGTGCAGATTGCAGCCGCGTTCGGGGCAGCAGTCGTGGCGATCGACATCGATCGCGAGCGGCTCGAACTGGCGGCTCAGCACGGAGCTTCTCTCGCGCTGGATGCCAGTCAGATGAGCGAAAAGGATCTGAAGTCTTCGGTCCGAACATTCGTCAAGCAAAGCGGCCGCAGCGGCATCGGACTGAAGATTTTCGAAACCAGCGGGACTACCGCCGGACAGGCCACCGCATTCGGACTACTCGACCACGGAGCTTATCTCGCCGTGGTTGGCTACACCCCAAAGCCAGTCGAGATCCGCCTCTCCAACTTGATGGCGTTTGACGCCACCGCTCGCGGCAACTGGGGATGCCCACCCGAACAATATCCGGGAGCCCTCTCTCTGCTGCTGGAAGGTAAAATCGCTCTCGCACCCTACGTCGAAGAACATTCGCTGGAGCAAGCTCCGGAGGTACTGGAGGCCGTCCACAGGCATGCGATCCGCCGCCGGGCTATTCTGGTGCCGCCGGGCAATTGAGGAATGTCATGAAGAATCACAATCTCGTTGAAGACTTTGAACCCCGGGAAATCCTGGTGGAGCGCCGGCCGGTCCGCGACCAGGCAGGCAAGCCCGTCGAGAACCTGCACAACGTCTGGATCACGTTGAACAATCCGGCCGAACTGAACGCCTACACCACCGGCATGATTAAAGAGGTCATCCTCGCCCTGCGCGAGGCCAGCAACGATCGTGCAGCGGTGACGGTTGTGCTGACCGGCGCGGGCAATCGCGCATTCTGCGCCGGCGGCAACACCCGCGAGTACGCCGAAGTGTACGCGGGCGCGCCCGCGGAATACCGGCAATACATGCGGCTGTTCAACGACATGGTCACTGCCGTGTTGCAGTGCGACAAGCCGGTGGTCTGTCGCGTCAACGGAATCAGAGTGGGTGGCGGGCAGGAAATTGGCATGGCGTGCGATTTTTCGATCGCGAGTGATTTCGCCATCTTCAGCCAGGCGGGCCCCAAGCACGGCTCGGTGCCCGATGGCGGGAGCACCGACTTCCTGCCGCTCTTCGTGGGAATTGAACGCGCCATGTTCAGCGCAACGCTGTGTCAGCCCTGGAGCGCACACCGCTTCTATTGGTTGGGCGGCCTCACTGAGATCGTGCCCGTGCTCAAGCTCAACGGAAACTGGATTGCCAACCCGCTGGTGGTGAGCGATCGTCTACTCGATGAATACGGCCGAGTGGTGCTGGGCGAATGGAAGACCGGAGCAGCGCAGCAGGAAGGCAAAGCCCTCGTCGCCAAGGCCACCACCGATTTCTCTCTGCTCGACGAAGCTGTAGAGAAACTTTGCACGCGCATCCTGTGCACCATGCCCGACTGTCTGACCAAGACCCTCGAGAGCCTGCGCAAACACAAACTGGAACACTGGGACCGCAACCGCGAGAGCAACCGCGCCTGGCTGGCATTGAACATGATGACCGAAGCCAATGCTGGCTTCCGTGCCTTCCACTACGGCACCAAGAACGAACGCGAGGTGGACTTCGTTCTCCTGCGGCAACGGCTGGCCGAGGGCGCCCGGTGGAACGAAGATCTGATCCGCGACATCGCTCCCTGGGTTGATCAGGAAGCTAAAGTAGGAAAATGACTGCTTGGCAATCAACGCAAGAGTTATCCGGCCAGGTAGCCGTGGTAACGGGCGGCTCCGGCGGGATTGGGACGGCGATCATCCATGCTCTTCGCGACGCTGGCGCGCTCGCCATCTCTCTGGATCTTTCCCCACCCCCAAGCCAGCAGACGCCTTTTATCAAATGTAACGTGCGCGACGACTCGTCGGTCGCAGCAGCCATCGCCAAGGTAGCGGAAGAACACCAGCGCCTTGATCTGGCCATCCACGCCGCGGGCGTTTCCCGCGAGGCTGTTGTCTGGAAGCTTTCTCTGGAAGATCGGGATCTGATCCAGACCGTGAACCTGCGCGGCGCCTTTCTGTTGCTGCGCCACACCATTCCCGTCATGCGCCGCGGTTCGGGCGGTCGCTGTGTGCTGATTGGTTCCATCAACGGATCGCGGGGAAAATTCGGGACCTCGGCGTACTCGGCCAGCAAAGCGGGTCTTCTGGGACTGGCCAAGAGCGTGGCCCGCGAAACCGGCCGCTTCGGGATTCTGGTCAATCTAGTCGAGCCCGGCTGGGTCCGCACTCCGCTCACGGACGCGTTACCCAAGGAGATTCGCGATGCCGCCGTAGCCGAGAGTCCGCTCGGCAAACTGCTGGAGCCGTCGGATGTGGCGGCCGCCGTGCTCTTCCTGTGCGGGCCGGGAGCGAGTCGCATCACCGGACAGATACTGCGTGTGGATGGCGGACAGTACCTTGGAGCCTACTAAGTTGTTCCCGCCATCCGGAGGATAGAACTATGACGGACAAAGCCAAAGGCCCCGATCATCGCTGCCTGAGATGCGGCCGCGTCGCGGCCGAGACCGACAAATTCTGCGCCGAGTGCGGCCTTTTCCTGCGCGATGCTTACATCGATCAGCGCCTCTTGCTGTCGCTCACACTGGAACGCGACGGCCGCAGCGAGGAAGCCCGCTACGAATTGCAGCGACTGCTGCAGTCGGAACCCGATCACGTGCTGGCCAATCATCTGCTGGGAACGTTCTACTTCCACCAGGGCACTCTCGATCTGGCCATCCAGCATTATCAGACGGCGTTGAAAGCGGCGCCTTCGTTCGTGCTCGGTCATTACGATCTCGGGGTGGCCTGGTACCACCGCGGCAACATGCTGGAGGCGGCACGAGCTTTCCAGCGCTGCCTGGAAATCAACCCGGACTACAAAGCGGCCCACTATCGCCTGGCAGTATCCCTGTTTCATTCCGGACTGCTCGAAGAGTCGCGGGAGCACTTCGAACAGTCGCTGGTTCTCACCCCCGAGTACCTGATGGCGCACTATCACCTGGGCGTCATTTACGAGCGGCGTGGCGACATGGATGCCGCCGTCCGCGAATTCGAGCGTAGTTGCGAAGAAAGCATCGGCGAAGTCAGCAGCTTGTATCACCTGGCGATGATCCGTCGCGCGCAGCACGATGAAGCCGGCGCCGAGGAACTGCTTCGCCGTGCGCGGGAATTTGGCCAAGTGCAGAAGACCGCCACTTAACGCCGCTGGAGCGGTGGGCCCGAGGAAGCGGTATGGACTCCGCAGAACAAAACAATCTGATCTTCGACTGGGCTGCCAACGGTCCAAAGCGCGGGCACTGGCCCGCCCGCGTGATGATCGATGACGAGACTCTGCGCGATGGCCTGCAGAGTCCCTCGGTCAACGATCCCTCGCTCGAAACCAAGGTTGCCATCCTTCATCTGATGGAAAGCCTGGGCATCGAGACCGCTGACGTGGGGCTACCCGGCGCCGGAGCGCGACAACGCGAGTCGGTCACGACCTTGTGTCGCGAGATTGATCGCGAAGGCATGCGCATCCGCCCCAATTGTGCAGCACGCACCATGATGGTTGACATCCAGCCGATCGCAGAGATCGCCCAGGCCACCGGCGTCCCCATTGAAGCTTGCCTGTTCATTGGCAGCAGCCCGATTCGCCAATACGCGGAGGAATGGTCCCTGGAAGACATTCTGCGTCACACGCGGGAGGCCATCCGCTTCGCCGTCCGCGAAGGTCTCGAAGTCATGTACGTGACCGAAGACACGGTACGATCTTCCCCGGACCATCTGAAGACCCTGTTTACAGCGGCGATTGAAGCCGGCGCCAAGAGGCTCTGCCTGTGCGACACCTGTGGCGCCGCGATCCCCGACGGTGTCTGGAACCTGGTTTCCTGGGTCAAGTCTCTTATCGCAGAGCTGGGCGTCGACGTAGGCATCGACTGGCATGGCCATCGCGACCGCGGCCTGGATATGGGAAACACGCTGGCGGCCATCGAAGCGGGCGCAACCCGGGTCCACGGTACCGCCCTCGGGATCGGCGAACGAGTCGGGAATACTCCAGTCGAGCAACTACTGGTCAACCTCAAACTGCTGGGCATGCGTAACGACGATCTCAGCCGGTTGCCTGAGTATGTGGAATTGATCTCGCTAGCCACCGGTGTGCCGGTGCCGGTGAACACGCCCATCGTGGGCCGCGACGCCTTTCGCACCGCCACCGGCGTGCATGCCGCAGCCGTCATCAAAGCGCAAAAGAAGGGAGACAGTTGGCTGGCCGACCGCGTGTACTCCGGCGTGCCTGCCAGTTGGCTGGGACGCAGCCAGGAGATCGAAGTCGGAGCCATGTCGGGAACTTCCAACGTGCTCTACTATCTCACCGTGCGCCGGCTGCCGAAGACTCCGGAGGTCGTCCAGGCGGTGATGCAGGCCGCCAAGAATTCCAGCCAGATACTCGCGGAAGAAGAAATCCGCGACATTGTGCGCCGGTTTAGCAAGATGCCAACGTAGTGGACCGGGTTCGGCGTGGTTCGACCACACCCATACAAGTTTTGATCATTGAGTGGCGAGCCGTGACCCGTCTTTTGGCGGGCTGCGCTGCGGCTAGTAAGGCACTCGCGAAATTCGCCGCTTGGGTCCCACGCTCCGGGCGGGTGGGGTTGGTCTTTGCGTTTTCCACGCGGCACCGCTGATACACCAGAAGCCTGCGGCCGATCCTGCAATGAAGATGAAAAACAAAGCCGTGATGATCGTCGACCGGTAGGGCTCAAGACTAACACCTACCATATCCCAGTCGGTCAGGGGCCACACGATTTGCACGTACAGCCCTACCACCACCAGGACGGCAGCGAAAACCAGCATAAGCGTCACGGCGCCGACGCCCATGCTCTCGAACGCAATCATGGCCCACAGCTTCAGCGAGCCTGGTTCGCTCGTTTTGCCTTTGGGTTGGACTTTTGGCATGGACCGCATCTTCAACGGCTATCTTACCGTCAACGCCCCAGCCCGATCATGTGACTAAAGTGTGCTCTTAGCCCACGCCTATATTATAACCTTGACACAAGGTATACAATTTGCTATCCTTTTGTCATGTTCTTATGGGCCTTAGTGTTGGACGGCTTTTCACCGATAACAGCGTGTTCCGCAACGCGCTTTAGTTCCTTCCGCACTGGCTTGGGAAACAGCCGTCTCAGCACCTGTTCGTTCGTCAATTCGCTCGCTTTCTTTCGCCTAGGCAATGGGGGTCTCCAATGAAACAAGCAATGGACATGATGAAACTGATGCAAGACTTCGACACGGAATCAGAGTGCCGCACGTACCTCGAAGAACTGCGCTGGCCCGATGGTCTCTGCTGCCCACGATGCAACGGCGAGACGATCTCGCGGATTCAAAAGCGTGACCAGTTTGATTGTGACTCATGCCGCTACCAGTTCTCCGTAATGTCTGGAACGATCTTCCATGACTCCCATCTTCCCTTGCCGAAGTGGTTTGCTGCAACGTACCTCATCTGCGAATCGCGGAAAGGAATTTCCGCTAATCAGATCAAGAGAATGCTCGGCATCTCGTACAAGACCGCGTGGTACTTGTGCCACAGAATCCGGGCCGCGATGAACGAAGCAGAGCACAAGCTGTCCGGCATGGTGGAAATTGATGAGACCTACATCGGCGGAAAGCAGCACGGCGACGTCCGCCAGTTGAAGAACAAAGCTGCCGTGATCGGTATCCGTGAGCGCGGTGGACATCTCCACTTCATCCAGGCAGACCAAATTAATCAGAAATCCGTGTACGAGATCATCGCTCGGAACGTGGACAAGACTGTGGACGTGATAATGACGGATGAGTCCACGCTGTACAATTTCAAGCTCACGCAGTTCCATAAGGCGAAGCACAAGCAGGTGAACCACCACGCGGACGAATACGTCCGATACGAGCGCGGGATGTGCGTCACCACGAACGCGATTGAGTCCGCATTTTCGCTGTTCAAGCGCGGTATCGTTGGCGCGTGGCATCGTGTTTCTACGAAGCATCTGGCGGCCTACTTGCAAGAAATGACATGGCGTTTCAATAACCGGAAGAACGTGTTCCTGTTCCGGGACACGATGCGCAAGCTGATTGCGGCCAAGAATCTCGAATACAAAGTCCTCACAGAGGCCCAAGGTTTCTAATGACGGTTTCCAAGGCACGCAGTCTCATATCCACTTGGCCACATCGCTGTTGAATCAGTGTGGGAATACCAGGATAGGCAAGCTCCGCGTCGTGCCACAGGTCTATACCAGTATTCCCGGTATTTCCGGTAACGGTCGCATATGCTTTGGTCTCCCAGTCAGAGAGCGCTGCCTCAACATCTGAACGTACTTGCTGATTGCCATTGGGAAATGCATCACAGTACTTATTGCGAAGCCGTTGGCCTTCTGCAAGCACGTTGGCTATATCCTTCTGTGCTTGCGATTTCCGTTGTCGTTCTGGTTCCGACAACAATGGTGCGAACTCCTGCGCCATAATTGTCTCCAAATCGGACACCTTTACGCGTGTTGCCCAGCATACGGTCTTGAGCCATTTCTCTTGCCCTGAAATAACCGTAATGTTGTCCTGCTCTCCGAAACGCTGCGCTGTCACCGGATTTGCCTCAGACGCTAGTGCTTCATATGTTCTCCGCGACCAGTCGTCAAGGGCGTGTTGCTTCGCTGGCGTTATTAATACCCCGTTTTTCGCGGTGTAGCACTCGGATAACTGCTTGCCCTCTGTAAGCAGCTTTCCCAAATGTGCTTGAGCATCAGCGCGGCGCTTAGTGTCGGTTTCTTGTTGCGACTGCTTAGCGAAAGCGCCTAGGGCTGCCATGACGCCACTAGCTGCGTTGCCAATCCCGCTTGGCAATGAACCCGCAGCAACCGATCCCAATACGACCGACATCGTGTCCAGTTTCCCCTTCATGTATTGAGTGTCGCTAATTCTGTTTCTCTCCGCAGCGTCGGCCTTTTCTTCGGCGTTCTTTTCTCGCGTCCGAGATTCGCCTTCAGCAAGTCGCTGTTGTGTTGCGGTGCGAATCTGTTGCCAAATGGCGAGTCCTATGCTCAAGAAACCTAAGAAGAGGAATATCCCTATCCACTTGCGGGCCTCAGCCTGGGGTAGCTCCTTAGCCGCCATCCATACCCCCGCAAGGGCCATCAGGCTTGGAAGGCCAGCCGTCAGCAGAATGTTGAGAATCGCGTCTACTGTCATGGCCGGGATTATACCTCCACCTTGCATGAAGGTGATAATCTCAGCCTACACCAGAGGACGAGTCCGGCTATTTGTACCTGGTCGCTTCTCCCTCCATGATTGGCCACCCACCACCCAGGTGGTGAACCCGTGAGCCACGCGGGCCTGGTCACTTCCGATAACATAGTCGCTCGTGGCTCACTACGTCGCGGCAATCGATCA
>JBGPJK010000079.1:0-15616 GCA_041485425.1 Terriglobia bacterium
ACCACGCCTTCCAGAATGGAGTGGTTCTTGTGAATCTCTGCTTGCGTAGGGACAGCCGTCCTCGGCTGTCCGGCCGAGCGAAGCTCGGCTTGCGCGGGCGAGTCGCCCGCGCCCACAGGGGCAGTGATCGGCCCCAACCGCAGCGAATCCATGATCGCCACCGGCCGGGCGCCCATGGTGAAAATGTCCCGCAGAATTCCGCCAACCCCGGTGGCCGCGCCCTGGAAAGGCTCAATGAACGAAGGATGATTGTGCGATTCGATCTTGAAGGCGCAGGCCCAACCCTCGCCAATGTCGATGATGCCTGCGTTCTCCCCCGGGCCCTGCACCACGCGGCGGCTGCGCGTCGGCAAGCGCTTGAGGTGTACGCGCGAAGATTTATAGGAGCAGTGCTCGCTCCACATCACGCTGAAGATGCCCAACTCGGTGATGGTCGGCTCCCGTCCGCCCAGCAGTTGCTTGATTTTTTCGTACTCGTCGGAGGTGAGGCCGTGTTCCCGGATGAGGTCGGGAGTAATGGCTGCGGCTGCAGACATATTCATATGAGGGGCTCACCTCTATTGTCGCATTTCGCGGCAGGGCTGGGTAGGGACACGTTACGACGAGCATTGCATATACTGTCATGCGATGAAGTCGATCATTATCGGCACCGCGGGCCATATCGATCACGGTAAAACCGCGCTGGTCAAGGCCTTGACCGGCATCGATGCCGACCGCCTGGAAGAAGAAAAGCGCCGCGGCATCACCATCGACATCGGCTTCGCGCATCTCGACCTGCCCGGGCCCGGCGGCGAAACTCTCCGCCTGGGTTTCGTGGATGTCCCCGGCCACGAGCGCTTCGTGCGCAACATGCTGGCCGGAGTGGGCGGCATCGACCTGGTGCTGCTGGTGATCGCGGCAGATGAATCCATCAAGCCGCAGACCCGCGAGCACTTTGATATCTGCCGCCTGCTCTCGGTGCGCCGCGGCATCACCGTGCTGACCAAGTCCGACCTGGTGGACGTCGAGACCCTCGACGTGGTTCGGCTGGAGGTAGAGGAGTTCCTGCGCGGATCCTTTCTCTCCGGAAAATCGCCCATTGTCCCAGTGAACTCGCTGACCGGCGCGGGACTCGACCAGCTCAAACAGGCGCTGGTCAGGGTGGCCGCCGAAGTTCCCGCCAAAGATTCCACCGCGCTGGCGCGCCTGCCGATTGACCGCGTGTTCACCATCAAGGGCTTCGGCACGGTGGTGACGGGCACGCTGGTTTCGGGCACGATTCGCAAAGAAGAGGAAGTAGAAGTTTTTCCCAAAGGGCAGAGGGTGCGCGTCCGCGGAGTACAGGTGCACGGGCAGCCGGCGGACCAGGCCTTGGCTGGCCAGCGCACGGCGCTGAACCTGGCGGGGGTGACCATAGAAGAGCTGGAACGCGGCATGACGCTGGCGCCTCCCGCAACGTTTCACACCACGTGGCGGGCGGATGTATCGCTTTCGCTCTTGCCGTCGGCCAAGCCTTTGAAGGATCGCTCGCGCGTGCACCTTCATGCCTACACCTCGGAAACGCTGGCCGAAATCGTGCTCCTGGGACAGAAGCAAATTGCGCCCGGGCAGACTTCGCTGGCGCACTTGCGCCTCGCCGACCCCTTGTTGTTGCTGCCGGGCGATCGCTTCATTATTCGCCAGTTCTCTCCGGTGGTGACGATTGGCGGAGGCATGGTGCTGGATGCCTCGCCCCTTGTGCGCAAGACGAGCTCGCAGGAGAAAATCCTGTTTCTGGAGAAGATGGACAAGGGTGGGCCCGAGGAAGTGCTGGCGGCTCGCATCCAGCGCCGGGGCAAGCTGGGGCTCACGGTCGCGGCGGCGATTGCGGAAACGGGATGGACGCGGGGGCGGGTCGCTTCCTCGGCGGCCAGCTTGCTCGCGGAAGCGAAAATCGTGCGCGCCTCCGATGTGTTTCTCTCGACCGAGGCGTTCCGGGACGCGAGCAACGAGGCTCTGGTGGCTGCGACTGCGTTCCACAACTACAATCCGCTGGTGCCGGGCATCGGCCGGGAGGCCCTGCGGGAGCGGCTCGACCTGAGTCCGGGAGTGTTTTCCGCAATCCTCGAATCACTTGTGCGCGACAAGAAACTGGAGATCGCGGGGGAACAAGTGCGAGCGGCCGGCCGTGGCGTGGTAATGAAGGACGAAGAGTCCGAATCGAAGAAGATGATCGAGAGCGCGTTTTCGTTGGCGGGGCTGAGAGTACCTTCGCTCCGCGATGTGCTGGCCGGGCTCAAGGTGGACAAAACCCGGGCACAGAAGATTGTCACCCTACTACTGCGCGACAAGGTGCTGATCAAGATTTCCGAGGAATTGGTTTTCCACCGCGATGCGCTCGAAGATCTCCGCAAGCGCATGCTGGTGCAGAAAGCGGCATCCCCGAAGATTGATGTTGCCCGGTTTAAAGACTTAGCTGGAGTCAGCCGCAAGTATGCGATCCCGCTGCTGGAGTATCTGGACCGGGAACGGGTGACGCGGCGAGTGGGAGATGAACGGGTAATTCTGTAACTTCTTTTTCGCCGCGGATTCACGCGGATAACCCAGTAAAGATGGGCCGCTATAATGGCCGCTGGTTCTCTTTCGCCCCACATGGCTGGAGCACGCAACCGATGCTCTCAATTCGTCCTGCGACTGTCCACGATGTGCCGCTGCTGAGCACACTCATCCGCGAACTGGCGGAGTACGAGCGTGGGCTGGAGTTTGTGGTCATGACCGAGGCGGACCTGGTGCGGGATGGCTTCGGTCCGCATCCGAAATTCCGCGCCGTGATTGCGGAGTGGGACGGGCAGCCCGTCGGCTACGCGCTGTTTTTCGGTTTCTACTCCACTTGGGAGGGGCGCCCTGGATTGTTTCTTGAGGACCTTCTTGTGCAGCAGCAGTTTTGGGGCAGAGGGATCGGCAAGGCGTTGCTGGGCTACGTGGCGCGTCTTGCCCGCGAGGGGAACTGCTACGGCGTGCGCTGGGAGGTATTGAACTGGAACCAGCCAGCGATTGACTTCTACACTTCACTCGGGGCCAGGTTCCTGGAGAAATGGCGGTCGGTCATGATCACAGATGAGGCGCTGCAGCGGCTTTCGGAGAGGGCACCTTGAGCCCCATGGTTCGCATCATCGGCGCTGGTCTTGCCGGATCGGAGGCGGCGTGGCAGTGTGCGCGAAGAGGCGTCGCCGTGGAACTTTGCGAGATGCGGCCCGTGCGCTCGACGCCGGCCCACCAGACCGCCGACTTCGCCGAACTCGTTTGCTCGAACTCGCTGAAGTCCGACAGCGAGAACACCGCGCCCTGGTTGCTGAAAGAAGAGATGCGGCGGGCGGGATCGCTGCTCATCGAAATCGCTCGTGCTTGTGCCGTCCCTGCTGGCCATGCCCTGGCGGTGGATCGAACCACTTTCGCGGCCCACGTGACCGAGGCTGTCTCGCGCGAGCCTTTCATCACGGTGCGGCGGGAGGAGGTCACGCGGATCGACGAGGACCAGATCACGATCATCGCTACCGGACCGCTAACGTCCGATGGGCTGTCGCAGGAAATTGCCCGCCTGAGCGGGTCCACTCAGCTTTATTTCTACGATTCGATCAGCCCCATCGTCGAAGCCGACTCGATCGACATTGCGAAAGTGTACCTGGCGGCGCGCTACGACAAAGGCACGGCCGATTACGTCAATTGCCCAATGTCGAAAGAGGACTATGACCGCTTCTACGATGCGCTGGTCTCGGCCCAGTCGGTGGAAGAGCGCGAGTGGGAGAAGCTGAATTACTTCGAAAGCTGTCTGCCGATCGAAGAGATTGCCCGCCGCGGGCGCGATACGCTGCGCTTTGGTCCCATGAAGCCGGTGGGGCTCAAAGATCCACGCACCGGGCGTCAACCGTATGCCGTGGTGCAGTTGCGGCAGGAAAACCTGCGGGCGGATTCCTACAACCTGGTGGGCTTTCAGAACCATTTGAAATTCGGCGAGCAGGCGCGCGTGCTGCGGTTGATCCCGGGGCTGGAAAACGCGCGCTTCCTGCGCTACGGGCAGATTCATCGCAACACCTACATCAATGCGCCGACGCTCCTGCGGGAGACCCTGCAAATGAAAGAGCATCCGCGGGTGCTGTTTGCGGGGCAGATCTGCGGGGTCGAAGGATACGTGGAATCGATTGCCACCGGGTTGATGGCTGGTGCGGAGGCATCGGCGCTAGCGGCGGGCGGCGACCCGGTTGCGCCGCCGCGGGCGTCGGCGTTCGGAGCACTGGTGCACTACATCACGCACGCCGATGCCAGGAAATTCCAGCCCGCGAACATCACGTTTGATTTGTTGCCGCCGTTGGAGCAGAAGATCCGCGATCGCCAACAAAGGCACCGGCGGCAGTGCGAGCTGGCGCTGCGGGAGTTTGAGGGCTGGCTGGAGAGAGTCGGGGCAGCGCCGGCTGTGCGGTAAAAGTCAAACCAGGTTTTCGGCCACAGAGGCACCCTTCGGCTACGCTCGGGGCAGGTTCCGAGCGGAGAAAACCATTCCGGTGTCGGATTTCAGAGGCACCATATTGCCCAACCGCTGCTTTTTTACTTCTGCATTCTGACTTCTCCTGGATCCTTAACTCTGCAACAAAAGCAGGCTGATTTGCGTATCAAAAGCAGGCGCTGCCTGCGATCGGCTCACGTTCGAGGGCCGCCCGCGTCCAAACAGCACGGAAAGCTCAGCATGGTCCTGCGCGATCTCATTGGCGATGTGTTGCGCACGGTTTGGTCGCACAAGCTGCGCACGTTTCTGACTATGTTCGGGATTGCCTGGGGGATCGTTTCCATTGTGCTGATGGTGGCCGCCGGTGAGGGGCTTCGTGCCGGCCAAGCCAAGGTTGCGGCAACCCTGGGCAAAGACGTGATGATCGTTTTCCACGGCCGCACCAGCTTGCAGGCCGGCGGGATGCGGGCGGGCCGGGTGGTGCACTGGGTGGACGCAGATATACCGGCCTTGCAGGCGCAGACTCCGGATTGCGGATACACGCTGCCTGAGCTCGAGCAGAATGACGTCCGCACGCACAGCAATTTCAACAATGCCGCCCTGCTGGTGACGGGTTCGCTGCCGCCATTCGCCGAGATTCGCAGCCTCAGCGTGGGCGAAGGCCGCTTCTACAATTGGGATGACCAACGCGAGGCGCGACGCGTGGCGTTCCTGGGCAGCGATGCCGCCAAGCAGCTGTTTTCCGGTCACGGGGCAGTTGGCCAGACGCTCTACCTGAACGACTTTCCTTACACCGTTGTTGGCGTGATGGCGCAGAAGAAGCAGGACTCCAGCTACGACGGCTGGGACGTGAACAAGATCTTTGTTCCTTTTGCCGCGATGCGCCGCGACTTCCCCGATAAGCCTCCGGGCACGCCTTTCACCTTCGACCAGTTGCTGGCGACGCCCAAGTCGGTGGAACAACATGAAGCCTGCAAGCGCGAGATTCGGGCTGCGCTGGGGCGGATGCACAACTTCGATCCCAAGGACAAGGAAGCCTGTCCCATCTGGGACACGGTGCAGGAGGCCAAAGCCTTCCGCCAGATGACCGATGGCATGAACTATTTCCTGGGAGCGGTGGGAGTGGTGACGCTGCTTTTGGGTGGGCTCGGCGTGATGAACGTAATGATGGTGGCGGTCCGCGAGCGCACCCGTGAGATCGGAGTGCGCAAGGCGTTGGGGGCGCCGGCTCATACCATCTTGAAACAGTTTTTCCTTGAGGCGCTGCTGATCGCGTTTGCGAGCGGCGGCGTGGGATTGGGCGTGGCCTACGGAATCTGCTCGCTGGTGAATTTGCTGCCCATGCCGGATTTCTTCGCGGGCCTGCTGCCCACGTGGCGATCGGGGCTGCTGGCTTGCGGGCTGCTGGGGACGATCGCGGTGCTTTCGGCGTTGTATCCGGCGCGGAGGGCGGCCTCGGTGGATCCAATTGAGGCGCTGCGGTTTGAGGCGGGAGGTTAAGAATTCAGATGCTAACCGAGATCATTCGCGAAGCCTGGGTGGCGCTGCGGCGAAACTATACGCGCAGCATGCTGACCATGCTGGGGATCGTTTGGGGGATCGCGACCGTCACGCTGCTGATTGCGTATGGCAACAGTTTCCGGACCATCCTGGTGAGTGGATTCGATGCATTCGGCAAGAGCGTGGTGATTTGCTGGCCGCAGCAGACCAGTGAACAGCCGGGGGGACAGCGTGCGGGCAAGAAGGTGGTGCTGGAGCAGGCTGACATCGAGATGGTCAAGCAGGATGCTCCATTAGTGAAACATGCCTGCCTGGAAACCGTGCGCCGGCCTGGAGTCAGTTACGGCGACCGCCTGGTTGGCACCGCTGCGGTGCGCGGCGTGTGCCCCGACTACGGTGAGATGCGCAACGAGGTGCCATCGGAGGGCCGGTGGATCAGCCCCGGGGACGAAGTGGAACGGCGGCGGGTGGCGTTCCTCGGCGGCCGCATCCGCGAACAGCTTTTCAGCGGCCGCCCGGCCGTGGGCGAGACGATCCAGATCGGTGGAGTACGTTTCACCGTCATCGGCGTGATGGAGCGCAAGATCCAACTGAGCAACTATTTCAGCTCCGACGACGAGTCGGTATGGATTCCTTATTCGGCGGCTGGCGACCTGTGGAATACGCGCTATGCTGCCGTAATGGTGTTCGAGCCTATCGCGCCACAGTTTGAGAAGAAAGCGATGGAGCAGGTGCTGGCGGCGGTGGCCACCCGCCAGCAGTTTTCGCCCACCGACAAGAAAGCCATCCAGATGTTCGGGCGGGACGAGTTCCGGCCAGTCATCGACGCACTGACCATCGGGCTGCAGGTACTGCTGACATTCATCGGCGCGCTGACCTTGGGGATTGGGGGTGTGGGCGTGATGAACATCATGCTGGTTTCGGTGGATGAGCGCATCCGGGAGATCGGGCTGCGCCGCGCCCTGGGGGCAAGGAAACGGCACATCAAGCTGCAGTTTTTGGCTGAGACCTTGCTGATCATGCTGCTTGGCGGGGCCATTGGCGTCTTGCTCTCGTACGCGATTGCCACCGCGGTGGGCACGCTGCCGCTGATGGGGCCGCTGTTTGAAGACGATTCGGGCAGGGGCGATATCCATTTGAAAATCTCGCTGATGACCGTGCTGCTTTCCACCGTCGTGCTGCTGGTGGTGGGCGTGATCAGTGGACTGGTGCCGGCGCTGCGCGCTTCCAAGCTGGATCCGGTGGAAGCGCTAAGGTACGAGTAGGAACATTGATGAGGGTTGATTGAAAAACCGTTAGCGGCCTGGGTCTTTTAGAGATTTGGCAGCGTGGCCGCGTCCCCAGGAGAAGCGTCGGCCGACGATGCATTTGATGATCAGGTGATCGGTGGATCCGGTCGTTCCCACCCCCACTCCGAAGTTGAACTCCCATTGCGGACTGAGATTCAGGTCGATGGTAGGGAAGAATTGGTGTTGCTGGTCCGCGGCCGCATCGAAGCCTGTCAGCGGTCCGAATGCGCCGTAGTATTCCAGCCCCCCGGTAATCCGCTTGGTGAAGTCATAGCTGACTTTCGCGGCGGGGGAGAACTCCACTCCCTTATTTACGCTCTCGCCGTGCCACGAGCGGTCCAGCGCCGGATTGAACGACAAATACCAGCGGCCCAGCTTCTTGTCGATGATGGGGCGGATTTCCCAGGTCCAGGTGTCGGGTGAAAAGGCCCGGCGCTGGTAGCCGATTTCCTGGGAAAGGCTGAGGCCCACGGGCCAGTGCCAGGACTCGGGAACGGCTACGCGTGGGCGGATATGATCCCCCACCCACTGCCAGCCGCCATCCGGTTGAATGCTGGTGAACACGTAAAAGCCGGTCTCGAACCAGTCCGTAAAGCCATGGGTAATCTCAAGGGTTTCGTGCACCGCGTGGTTGCTGGGCTCCACGCCATCCACGACCGTTTTGCGGCCCTGGGCGGTGAAGTTGGTATGGAACTCGAGCATGGTGTCGCCGGTCGGAACCAGGTCCGACCCGTAGACCTGGATCTCGTAGTTGTCCTGCGCGTGAGCCATGGAGGCCGTGGCAAGCACAGCCAATAGCAGGGCTGTCAAAACAGAAGTCCGCATTCTCTCGGTTTCCGTCCCGCGGGATGAATCAGCGACCTCCCATCATGCACGCGGACTGCATCCCGGTTCAACTCCAACACCGAGGATTCGAGTCCATCAGAAAAATCAGGACGGGAACATCCCGTCCAGCCAAGATGTCCAATGCTTCAGAACACGCGCGTGCCGAGAGGAGCAACCCTATGGCGTTCTCAACGGCAGGCGGTGGTCCGTCCAATCCACAGATTAATGTCACCCCACTGATCGATGTGCTGCTGGTGCTGATCATCATCTTCATGATTGTGGTGACGCAGCAGAAAGACAAAGGCCTGGAGGCGCAGATCCCGGAGCAGCAGCAGGGACAAAATCAGCCTGCTCCGCCGCAGCGGACGATCGTGATCCAGGTGGTTGGAGACGCGGAGAAGGAACCTCCGGCGCTGAAGATCAATCAGGAGAGTGTGAGCTGGGAGGGCTTGAAGGGCCGGCTGCGCGACATTTTCAAGGTGCGCGCCGAGAAGGTAGCGTTCGTCAAAGGGGATGACGAGGTGGCTTTCCAATACGTGGCCGACGTGATTGACATTGCGCGGGATGCAGGCGTGGACAAGGTGGGGCTGCTGGACTCCGCCCCGGCCAAATTGCTGGAACCGGGGTCGGGTGCCGCAAAGGAAGTTCCCATCTCGCACTTGAGATAGCCGGTTGGTCCTGGGGTAAAAATGCGCTGCCGAGCTTGGCTCGGCCTGCACCGGTTTAAGACCCGCTCACACAGGCAGGAGCAAAACAACAAAGGCGGCCGAAGCCGCCCTGAGGTGTCTGGGAACGACGGAAACTATTTCTTGGTAGCTTTCTTCTTTCCGAAGCTGGTTTCGATGGTGCCGCCGATGAGGGCGATGTCCTGTTTGGCCGTCTCCGCCCACTGGCCGGTGGGTTGAAGTTCCAGATACTTGTTGAATGACTCGGCCGTGCCAGGTGGGACAACCATCTTGTTGTTCTTGTCCAGGGTCGCCTTATTGATAAGGTTCACCCCCTTCCAGTAATAGGCATCGGCCTTGTTGGGATCGGCAGCGATGGCCTTGTCGAAAGCCTGGATGGCCTCGTCATTCTTGTTGGCGTTGGTGAGTATGGCGCCCAGGTTGAAGTAGTAGGTTCCGGCGCCGGCAGGGTCCAACTGCGCAGCCTGGGTATAGGAATTGATGGCGTCGTCCGATTTACCGGCCTTGCCTTGAGCGTCGGCGAGATTATTGTAGTAGGCGGCGAGCTTCTTGTTCGCCTCCGGGTCCTTCTCACCCTTATCGAGGGCGGCCTGCTTGGATTGCAGCGCCTTTTGGTACGCGTCGACGGCCTCATCAAAGCGCTTGGCTTTCTCGGCGGGATCGGTCTGTTTTGGACCCGAGATGCGGTACGCATCTCCCAGGGTGGCCCAAAGCACATCCCGGGTGGGGTCGGCTTGGGTGGCTTCGGTCATCAGCGCGATGGCCTGCTCATAGTTGGCGGTGGCCGGTTGCATGGCCGCCCGGGCTGCTGCCAGCTTGTCATTCAGGGCCTTGATTGTGTTGGCTTCTCTTGCCGCCTTCTCGGCCGCCTCCTGTCGTTTCTTCAGTTCCTCGGGGCTGATCCCCTGCCCCTGGGCTTGCTGGGCCTGTTCCTTCTTCAGGTCAAAATCCAAAGCGTTGGCATCGTCCTGCAACTGGACCGGGACATTGGTAAAGTGATACAGCTCTTGCCCGTCCCTGAGCAGCGTGACTTTGTACTTGCCTGGCGCAATGCCCAGGGAAAAATACTCGCCCTTGCTGTTGGTCTTGATGTCGTACTTGCGGCCGGTCTCCGCGTTATACCAGGAGACCGTCGCTCCGGCGATCGGATTGCCTTGCACATCCTTGCAGACGCCCTTTACCGATGCCGTGGCCTGGGCAAACACTGGAGGGACACACAGCGCCGCCACCACGGCGACCAGCGCCACCACCACCAAACGTTGCTTCATCTTCGCCTCCCGGCTGGAAAAAACCAATTTCCGATTGTTGATGTTTGATTGTTGATCTGACCCCCTTCGGGGTGTTTCAAGCAACAATCCAAATTCAACAATTCTGCACTACCGCCGCGTACGATATCGGGTCCACGGCTCCCGCCTCGCGGAACGCCCGCAAGCGCAGGACACAACTGTCGCAAACGCCGCAGGCGCTGTCCTCCCGGCTGTAACATGACCACGTTAAATCGAAGGGAGCGCCCAATTCAAGGCCAAGCGTCACAATCTCTACCTTGCGCATGGCGATGAGCGGAGTGACGATCTCGATGCGCCCTGCCTTTGTGCCCGCTTTCACCACCTCGTTGAACGCCTGGTAGTAGGCCGGACGGCAATCAGGATAGCCCGAACTATCCGGTTCGACCGCGCCGATGTACACCTTTTCCGCACCCAGCACCTCGGCCCAACTCACCGCGACAGCCAGAAAATGCGCGTTGCGGAAAGGAACGTAGGTGACCGGGATGTCGTGACCCACCACTGCCGACTCCGGCACGGCTATGTTCGGATCGGTGAGGGCCGAGCCGCCAATGGTTCTTAACGCATCATTACGTACCAGCAGCCGGTCGCGGATGCCTAAGCGGTCGCAGATCCCCAGGAACGACCGGCGCTCGCGGGCCTCCGTCCTCTGTCCGTAGCTCACGTGCACGGCGGCCACGTCGTAATCCCGCACCGCTAGCGCTGCACACACACACGAATCCATCCCGCCACTGAGCAGAACGACCGCGCGGTTTTTCTCTGCGTCCATAGAAGTTAGATGGTCTGAGAGCCTGTCCCAGTCGTCTATCCACGAATATTTTCGATTGCCGATTTCCGATTGCCAATTTGCGTCAGGCAACCAAATTGGCAACCGGCAATTGTCTCTTTGCTTCCGCGGTGAAAAGGCTTTTTCACACACCTTTCATCGCCGGGTCCCAAATAAACTTGTGGATCTGCAACCCCAGCCGTGCGCGGACGTTGTCCGCCAGCATCCATTCGGCCAGTTCCCGTGGGTCGAGCAGGCAGTGCGAGGTGTCGCGCGCGCCGGTGGCATCCTTGCGGAATGCGGGCGAGAACAACACGGCGTTGACGCGGGCAGCCAGGTTATGGCGGGCCGCGAAATCGCGGGCGAACTCATAATCGATGCGGTCGCTCAGCACGAACTTGACCTCATCCTGCAACTCCAGGGTCTCCAGATTTTCCATGTGAAAGGTGTCGGGTTCACCCGAGTTGGGACACTTCACATCCACGATCTTGACCACACCCTTGGGCACGCGAACCAGAGGACGCTCGCCGCTGGTTTCCAGCAGCACCGTGTAGCCCGCATCCAGCAACCGCTGCATTAGCGGGACCACCTCACGCTCCTGCAGCATGGGCTCGCCGCCGGTGATCTCCACGAGCCCGCCACCGCGACTGAGTTGCTCTACTTCCTCCACGACTTCTTCCAGTTCCATGCGGTGACCGCCGAAGAAGGTGTACTCGCTGTCGCACCACGAGCAGCGCAGGTTGCATCCGGTCAGGCGCACAAAGACGCACGGTAACCCGGCATGGGAGGACTCGCCCTGGATCGATTTGTAGATCTCGGTGATCTGCATGGGATCAGCTCTGCCATATTGAATCATCGGGTCATTGAGTCATTGAAGACTGTGTTCCGCGTTAAATGACTCAATGCTGCAATCATCAACCATTCAATTCCAGGCAGCCCTACTCGCTGTACGTCGCCGTGGTCGTGTCCGTCTCGAACACGGTGACGTTCTTCACTCGCACCCGACTGCCGGTCACGCGGTCGAGCTTGACGTTGGTCTCGTCGTAGAAATACTTGGCCAGATTTTCGGCCGAGGGATTCACTGCCGTGAAAGGCTCGAGGTCGTTGATCATTTGATGGTCGAAGCGGTCGATGACGTGCTTCATGACCTCGCGCAGGTCTTTGAAGTCGAGCAGCAGCCCGGCCTTGTCCAGTTCCTTGCCGGCCAGGGTCACCCGCACCTTGTAGTTGTGCCCGTGCGGGTTCTCGCACTTGCCCTTGTAATTGCGCAGGTAATGCCCTGCGGCGAAGGAGTCTTCCACGGTGACTTCGAACATGAACCCTCTCGGCGGCCCCGCATGGATACAGGCGAAGCCGCGCCCGATTGTCTAACCGGATATTCTACCCCTAAGGATTGCAACCGGGCGTGCAAACCCTCGCGCCCTCATGTAACGTGATTCCGTCAACGTGCGTGGACGGGCAGCCATTCCGCGATGGGCTCTGCTGGGGCTGGCCATTCTGTATGCCACAGCCACTATAGGTAATCCAGGTCGAAAGGCGCTGGGTGAGATTGCGGTTGGTGGGGAAAGTGCGTGACCCGGAGAGGTTGCGCGAGTCCAGGGAATGTCCTCCGAATCTACGTGTGCTTTGTGTTCCCGCTCAACAATTGCAGGGCGTGCGGCAGCAGATCAATCACAGCTTCCAGCGACTCCACCGCACCGGCAGGACTGCCCGGCAGGTTCAGGATTACGGATTTTCCCCACACCCCGCACACTCCGCGGCTTAGCGCGGCAAAGGGAGTTCTCCTCAGCCCCTCGAAGCGCATCCGTTCCGCCACCCCTTCCAGCAGACGGTCGCAGACCGCGCGAGTGGCTTCGGGAGTGACGTCGCGCTCGGCGATTCCGGTGCCGCCGGTGGTGACGATCAAGCGTGCTTTTCCCGCGAGCCGCGTAATCGCGCTCTGAATGGCCGGTTGCTCGTCAGGAACAATCTCGGTGTGGACCACCAGAAAATTCCGTTTTCTGAGGGCTTCGGAAACCGCGGGTCCGGAAAGGTCGGCGCGCTCGCCACGGGCGGAAGAATCACTCACCGTAAGGACGGCCGCAGTCAGAGGCTCAGCTGTCGAGGAGGACATCTTCTTCCTCCGCCCCACCGCCATCCCGTGCGGATTCGTCGAGCAGGCGCAGGCCTTCCATCAGCAGGCCCTGCGTGTTCAAGGTGGTGGTCTGTTGCGTGGTTTTGGCTTCGAAGTTGATCTGAAAAGTGCCGCCGGTCCAGCGCAGCACCTTGAACACGGCCGCATCCCCGGTCAGCGCACCGTAGGCCGCGTGAGTCACCTGGCCTTCGCTGAAGTACATCTCGCATTTCTCGTCTTCGTCGGTCAGCGTGAGCAGGCAGCTTTTGCGGCCCATCTCCAGCGACTGCACCAGGTCAATCACATTCATCTGGGTGAGACTGCCGCGCAGCACGCCGTCGGAGGCGACCGACCTGGCCATTTTCTCCAGCGCAATCTTGTCAATCACCCGCTTGATGCGCTGGATGGCCTCCTTGAGGAAGAAAGGCTTCTCGACAAAATCATCAGCCGGATCCTGGGAGTGGAGTTTCTCAGTGATGTCAGACTTGCTGGCGAGCAGGATCACCGACAGGGCAGCGGTCGCGGGTCGGCTCTTGAGCTTTTCCACCAGTTGGCGACCGTCCATGCCGGGCATGCGGTAGTCGCTGACCAGCAGGTCGGGCGGATCGTCCACCGCTTTCAGCAACGCATCCGCCCCGTCGCTTGCGGTGGTGACGGTGGCGAGCGGCGCTAATGCGCCCCGCAGCATCCCCAGGACCATGGGATTGTCGTCCACCAGCAACACTTTGACGTTATTCGGCATGAGAAGCGCTACTTCTTTTTCCGGGCACGAGTGTAATCGCCACTCTTTCCGCCGGATTTCTGCTGGAGCACGATTTCGCGAATCTCGATTCCCTTGTCCAGGGCCTTGCACATATCGTACACGGTAAGCGCGGCCACGCTGGCGGCTACCAGCGCTTCCATTTCCACTCCGGTCACCGCGGTGGTCGTAACTTTTGAGGCAATAGCGACGCCATTCTCGCACAGCCGAATACGCACATCAACGTGCGAAAGCGGCAGAGGGTGGCACATGGGGATCAGGTCGGAGGTCTTCTTCGCAGCCATGATTCCCGCCAAGCGCGCCACTTCGAGGGGATCGCCCTTGGGATTCTTCGGCAGGGCTTTGAGCACCGCGGGTTTCAACCTCACGAAAGCGCTGGCTTCGGCTGCACGCTGGGTGGGTTCTTTGGCGGAGACATCCACCATCCTGGCGCGGCCGGCGCGATCGTAGTGGGAAAGCTTCCTGGGCATCGTTGCAAGACTATCTTACAGGCGCAGGTTCCAGAGGTTTCGAAGTTTCAAGGTGAAATCGGACTTACTTTGGAACCCTGCAACTCTGCAACCTTACCGCGGCAGAACCGGCACCCACTCACCTGCCGAGATGCGCTCGCGGTCGGGCGGGACCACGACGAGACAGTTGGCTCTCGCCGTTGCCGCAATATCCCCGGACCCCTGCCAGCGCGCCAATTCCACCTCTGCCTGCTCGAATTCGCCCGACAGGACCGCCGGCAAGAACCGCTTCAAGCCTGTCCTAGTCTTGATCTCCGACTTCAGCCTGGCATGGAGAAAAACCAGCTTGTGCGGAGCCATGCCAGCTAGCGCCTCGAGCATCGGCCGCACGAAGAGTTCGAAACAAACCATTGTGGAAACCGGATTACCGGGAAGACCGAAGAGGTACTTGTCATGGGCCCGCCCGAACACAAGCGGGTGCCCGGGCTGAATCTGAACCCCGGTGAAAAACAACTCCGCCTGGAACTCCGCCAGCACCTGCTCCACCAGATCGTACTTGCCCATCGACACACCACCAGCGAGCAGCAGCAGGTCCGCTTCAAAGCCGTCGGCAATCAACTCGCGCAAGCGCCCGGGCTCGTCCGGCGCAATCGGCAGCAGGGTCGGCTCTCCGCCCGCCGCCAGGACTTGCGCGGCCAGCGAGTAGGTATTGGAATTGCGGATCTGGTTCGGCCCCGGCGGGACGTCAATGTCTACTACCTCGTCCCCGGTGGCAAGCACCGCAACTTGGGGTTTGGCGTACACCAGCAGATGACTCCTTCCAACCGACGCGGCCACCGCGATCGCGGCATGATCCAACCGCATGCCCGGAGAAAGCAACCGCTCCCCGCGTTTGGCCTCAGAACCGACCGGCACAATGTTGTCGCCGGCGGCAATTCCCTTCGCGATCTCGACGGTATCGCCCGCGCGCGACGTGTACTCCACCATCACCACGGCGTCCGCCCCCGGCGGCGCCGGCGCGCCCGTCATGATGCTGGCTGCCTGACCGGGTTCGAGCCTGGTGGGAACATGTTCCGGCGCAACTCCAGCCTTGATTTCGCCAATGACTTCGAGCTTGGCGGGAAGTTGCACAAGGTCGACAGACCGCACCGCGTAGCCGTCGCGGGCAGCCCGCGGAAAGGCAGGGAAATTGCGGTCGGCGGCCACCGATTCAGCCAGGACCAGCCCCACACCATCGAGCAGTTCGACGAGCTCCTTGCCCCGTGGACGCAAGCGGGCAGCATGATCTTCCACCAGGTGGCGGGCGTCTTCAAAACGCAGAATCAGGGACGGCTCGGGCTGGGCAGCCATGGAGGAGATGATACGACAGGCGAACCACGCGGGGAATTTTCAATTTCCAATAATTTCCAATTGCCAATCTGCGGTTTGATCCTGCAGAGACGAAACGGCGGCGTCCGCTCTTCAAATGGCAATTGGCAATCGAAAA
>JBGPJK010000080.1:0-15576 GCA_041485425.1 Terriglobia bacterium
CATCAAGACGGTATAATCCAGCCCACCTATGGCGCTGACCTCTGGCACGAAAATTGGGCCGTACGAAATCATGTCCCTGCTGGGCGCGGGCGGGATGGGCGAAGTATACCGGGCGCGCGACTCGCGCTTGCGGCGGGAAGTGGCGGTCAAGATCCTGCCGCCTTCATTTGCCCAGGATGCCGATCGCTTGCGCCGCTTCGAGCAGGAAGCGCGCGCGGTGGGTGCGCTCAACCATCCCAACATCCTGGCCATCTTTGATGTCGGCACCCAGGACGGCGCTCCCTATCTTGTCTCCGAGTTGCTGGAAGGACAGAGCCTGCGCCAGCAGATGCAAGGGGCGCCATTGTCGGGGCGCAAAGCCGTGGACTACGGGATGCAGATTGCACGCGGGCTGGCGGCGGCGCACGAGAAGGGCGTGGTGCATCGAGATCTGAAGCCGGACAACGTCTTCGTGCTGAACGATGGGCGCATCAAGATCCTGGACTTCGGGTTGGCGAAACTGCGGCAAGAGGATCTGTTTGCGTCGGGAACGCCAGACGTGCAGACCGTAGATCATCCCCCATCGGGCACCACACCCGGGCAAGTGGTGGGCACGGTGGGCTACATGTCGCCGGAGCAGGTGCGGGGGCAGACGACGGATCATCGCACCGACATCTTTGCCTTCGGCGCCATTCTGTACGAGATGCTCAGCGGGAAACGGGCGTTCAAGCGCGACTCCAGCGTGGAGACCATGAACGCCATCCTGAAGGAAGAGCCTCCGGAGCTGGAGGAGGTCACCTCGAACCTTACCCCGGGATTGGATCGCGTGGTGCGGCACTGCCTGGAGAAGAATCCGGCGCAGCGGTTCCAGTCGGCCAGCGACATTGCGTTCGACCTGGAGACGATCTCCAACCAGTCGGCCACGGGTTCCCGCCTGAAGGCAGTCGCTGCCGAGCGGCGATCGTATTGGAAGCAAGCCGTCGGAGCGCTGGCGGTCGTAGCTGCGCTGGCCGGCACGTATTACGCAGCCAGAAACAGTGCACCCCCGCTCACGCCGCGCTTTCATCAGCTCACGTTCCAGCGCGGGACGATCTATGGAGCAAGGTTCGCTCCGGATGGCCAGAGCATTCTGTTCAGCGCAGCGTGGAATGGCGCTCCGAAAGAGCAGGTGTACACGACGCGGACGGACGCGCTGATGTCGCGTCCGATTGATCTGATGGACAGCGAGGTTTTGAGCATCTCGTCCAAAGGAGAGATGGCGATCCGCCAGAGAACTGTCGGCGGGACGGTCCCGCGCGGCATGCTCTCGGTGGTGCCATTGACGGGAGGCGCGCCGCGCGAACTACTGGGTGACGTGGGGGATGCTTCCTGGAGCCCGGGCGGAGATGCGCTGGCCGCGGTCCACCAGCTAGCCGGGGAGAGCCGCCTGGAATACCCGATCGGGAAAACCATTCTCACCACCAGCACGGGCAACATCACCGATGCAGAAGTATCTCCGGACGGCAAACTGATCGCTTACTTCGATCATCCCAATGCCGGGGACACCCGCGGCTACGTGGCCGTGGTGGACCTTTCCGGCAAGGCGAGAAGGTTGACCCGGGAATGGAGTGACCTGACCGGCTTGGCATGGTCGCGCTCGGGAGATGAGATCTGGTTCACGGGCAGCGATGCGGGAATCAACAGCGCGCTGTATGCGGTGAATCTCAGCGGCAAGCTGCGCGATCTGCTGCATATTCCCGGACGGTTGCACCTGTTTGACATCAGCAAGGATGGGCAGGTGCTGATCACCAACGAGGCCACCCGGCTCGAGGCCTATGGCCTTCACGCGAGTCAGGGCAAGGACATCGACCTTTCCTGGTTCGACTGGACCATCGCACGCAGCGTTTCCAATGACGGGCAGTGGGCTGTGCTGGAAGAAGACGGAGAGGGCGGAGGCCCGCAGTATTCGGTCTTCTTGCGCAAGACCGACGGTTCTCCAGCCATTCGCCTGGGAAGCGGCATGGGCCTGGATATTTCGCCCGATGCCCAGTGGGTGGCTTCCACCAGCGTGACCCAGCCTGCACCCACGGTGTTGTTGCCGGCCGGCGCGGGGCAACCTGTCACGCTGGGTGATGGCCGGTTGTTCCACTCGCAAGGTCTGCGCTTCCTGCCTGACGGCAAGGGCGTCATCATGATCGCGGCCGAGCCGGGCCATGCACCCCGCACCTATATCCAGACGCTGGACGGTAGTGCACCACGAGCCTTCGGGCCGGAAGACTTTCGCGGCACCAGGGTCTCTCCGGATGGCAAGAGTGTGTTGGGGCGCAAAGACAGAGCCGTCTGGATTGTCCCCATGTCGGGTGAGCCAACGGGGCAGCCCCTGCCATTCGTGAAGGCCGACGAGACTGTGGTGGGGTGGGCAGCCGATGGCAATTCCATCTACGTGGCGGATACCTCTTCGCTACCCGCCAAGGTGTACATCATGAACATCAAGACGGGGGAGCGGAAGCTGCATCTTCAGTATGCCCCGGCGGATCCCTCCGGCGTCCCGGGTGTTGGGGGAGGGCACATCACACCGGATGGAAAGTTCTACATCTACGACGTGGCGCGCACCTTGTCTTACCTTTATGTGGTGGAGGGGTTGAAATAGAGGGGCGGTTGTCCTCCCTTGTTTCCTCCGATCCCACCACTGCTTTACACTGAACAGTTTGAACCCCGAAACCCAGGCATGGATTGAGCGGCTGCGTGCGGGCGATCCGCGCGCCCTGGCGCGCGCCATCAGTACGGTGGAGAACCGCGCGCCGGGTTGGTCAGAACTGCTCAAGGCGCTTTTCGCGCACAGCGGCCACGCGCGCATTCTGGGGCTGACCGGGGCGCCAGGGGCAGGGAAGAGCACGCTAGTTGACCAACTCGCCAAGCACTATCGCAAGCACAACCGCACGGTGGGCATCATTGCTGTCGATCCCACGAGCCCGTACAGCGGCGGAGCCATCCTGGGTGACCGCATCCGGATGCAGGATCACTTCTCCGACCCGGGGATTTACATTCGCAGCATGGCCACGCGGGGTTCGCTCGGCGGGTTGGCGCGCACTACGGCGGACGTCGCCACTGTGCTCGATGCTTCTGGTCGCGACCTCATCATGATCGAGACGGTTGGTGTTGGCCAGGATGAAGTGGACATCGTGCGCTTGGCTGACATCACTATCGTGATGCTTGTTCCCGGGATGGGCGACGACGTGCAGACCCTCAAAGCCGGCATCATGGAGATCGCCGACATTTTCGTGATCAACAAAAGCGACCGCGAAGGCGCCGAGCGGGTGGAGCGCGAGATTCGCGCCCTGCAATCGCTGGCGGTGCGCAATGACCACTGGACGCCACCGATCGTGAAGACCGTGGCCAGCCAGGGAGTGGGGACCGAGGATCTGGCCAAGGCGATAGCCGAGTACGAGGCGTACCTGCAGAAGAACAACCTCGCGCTCAAGCGCAGTGTCGAAAACTGGCAGCAACGGATCGTCGAGATGCTGCGCGAAGCAATGTTAGAGCAAGCGCGCGAGCACATCAGCGACGGCAATCTGAAGAAATATGCCGCCGAGGTGGCCGAGCATAAGCGTGATCCGTATTCGCTTGTGGAGGAGATTGTCGGTAAGCTGGGGAAGACCACGTAGGGGCAGGTGTCCTCACCTGCCCGGCAGAACGGCGAGCCCAGTTGGACGGGCGAGGACGCCCGTCCTCCATCGAACCTGGAGAGTTGATGTTCACCATTGATCATCTCGGTATCGCCGTGAAGTCGCTGGCGGCGGCCAAGACCATCTACGAGAAGCTCGGCCTCACGGTCTCGCCGGAAGAGACGGTCGAAGCCGAGCAGGTGCGGCTGGTCATGGTCCCGGTGGGCGAAAGCCGCCTGGAATTGCTGGAGCCGACTTCCGAGAATTCCACTATCGCCAAATTCATCGCCAAACGCGGCGAGGGACTGCACCATGTTTCGTTGCGGGTGCCCGACCTGGCTGCAGCGGTCGCGCGACTCAAGAAGGATGGAGTACGCCTGGTTTCAGAGGAGATCAAGGTCGGTGCCGGCGGACATCGCTACGTCTTTGTGCATCCCTCGAGCGCTGGCGGGGTGTTGCTGGAGTTGGTGGAAGCGGGACATTGAGTTGCAAAGGCTGGTGCCGGGGTTTCAGTCGTGCCTACGGCACTCGGTCATCTTTCGACGGTTACCCGCCAGTGAACTGGCGGGCTATTATCAGTCGCCCCTCCGGGGCGGCTGGTGCGATTGCTGCTCTCCTGAATCGGCTGGGGTATGCACACTGATTCCACGCTCATATTGGCCACCGACACCTCCGGGAAGCACGGCAGTATCGCGCTGGCCCGCGGCAATCCGGACGCAAGCTGTGACCTGATCGAGGCCGTGCCCCTCGCCGGGGGGACATTCTCCTCCCAGCTTGTACCGCAGATCGCCGCCCTTCTCGCCAAGCACGGATTCCGCAAGGAAGAGATTGGCGGGTTCGCGGTGGCCTCGGGACCGGGCTCGTTCACCGGATTGCGCGTGGGCTTGGCTGCAATCAAGGCCCTCGCCGAAGTGATGCAGAAGCCGATTGCGGCGGTGTCCCTGCTCGAGGCAGTCGCGGCAGCAAGCCGCTCGGGAGGGAAGGTTTTCGCCGCGCTCGATGCGGGCCGGAACGAAGTGTACCTGGGTGAGTACGAGGTCAGCAGTTCCGGGGCGCGATTGATTCGCGAGCGGCTGGTCACTTGCGAGGAACTCGGCCATCTCGCGGTCAACGCGACGATCATCACCCCCGACCAGAATGTGGCGGAAGCGGCCCGTGCCAGAGGCTCGCAGGTCGAGGAAATCGAGCATTCGCGCGGCGACGCTATCGCGGGCCTGGGCTGGAAGAAGATCTTGTGTGGCGATACGGTTTCGCCCGAGACCCTGGAAGCGAACTACATCCGCCGCTCCGACGCGGAGATTTTTTCGAAAAGCAGCTCTTAGCTTAGGGACCGGGAAGGGCACGGCTTCCAGTCGTGCCACCCTCGGTAGCAGGAAAAAGCGGCTTCAAGCCGCTGAGGTAAGCCTTTTGTGCGACGGCTGTTTCCGGTAAACGTGTGAAAATCCGTTCCGCCACCCTCGCTGACATCCCCAGTCTCGTGGCCTTGGAGAAGCACGCGGTTACGGCCGCCCATTGGTCGCGCCAGCAGTACGACGCGATTTTCAGCCAATCCAGTCCGCGCCGCCTGGCACTGGCGATCGAGGAAGAAACCGGCATCCAGGGCTTCCTCATCGCCCGTGTGCTTGAAAAAGAATGGGAGATCGAGAACATCGCCATAGCCGGCCCAGCCCGCCGCCAAGGCTTGGGCACGCGCCTATTGGGCGAGTTCATCGATCTCGCCCGCAGCCAGGCAGCCCAGGCCATATTCCTCGAAGTGCGCGAGTCCAACCATGCCGCTCGGGCCCTCTATGAAAAATGGGCGTTTCTGGAAAGCGGCCGCCGCCCCTGCTACTACCGCGATCCCGCCGAAGACGCCATCGTCTATCGCCTGTGTTTGCATTGAGTTGCCCAGGCTTCCTCATTCACAACAGTCAGCTTTCAACGATGACTAGAGCAATCCAATCTGTGAAAATTGGGATTGAAGCCGACTACAGCGTATGGTATTTTTAGTTTTTAAATAGGGTAGGAGGTCTGCTGGATGCTAACTCCTAGGGACCAACTCCTCGCCAGTCATGATGAATTCCGCAAGTTGGCGCAGGAGCACTTGGTTTACGCACAACGTCTCGACTCACTCACCCAGAAGCGCTACCTCACAGAAGATGAGAAATTGGAAGAAGTAAGGCTGAAGAAGCTGAAGCTGCGGCTCAAGGATCAGATGGAATCCATCGAGCGGCAGCATAGGCAACAGGCAGATCAGCACCAGGTCGCCTAATTCACCGCCAGCGTGGCGCGGCTCACGCCGCCAAAGGGTTTGTTTGCTTTAAAGTCGGGCGCGCGTAAGCGCCTTTTTTTATTTGCATTTAACATGAAAGCGCGGCCCGCTGCGCAGGTCTGCACTATAATTCTCCTAGTCTCCCGATGGTTTCTGACGGCTACTATTACGCAGTTTCGCTGGTGGGCGCTGCCGTGCTTCTGGGTTGGCTTGCCAGTGCACCCTGGGCGGTTCCTGCCTTGGTGCTGGCAGCCTTCTTTCTATGGTTCTTCCGCGATCCCGAGCGAGTCATTCCGAATGCCGCCGGGGCCGTGGTTTCACCGGCGGATGGCAAGGTCACCGATGTCTCCCCTGTCGCCGCAGAGGGCGTTCAGCGCACCCGCATCAGCATTTTTCTCAGCGTTTTCGATGTGCATGTAAACCGCTCGCCGGTTGCCGGCGTGATTCGTGATGTCCGTTACCAAAAGGGGAAGTTTCTCAACGCCATGAATCCAGCCTCCGCCGAGCACAACGAGCAGAACGTGGTCACGGTGGAAGGTGATGGTCAAAGAGTGGTCTTCAAGCAGATCGCGGGTCTGCTGGCCCGGCGCATCGTCTTCAAAAAGAAAATCGGCGACCGGGTGGAGCGCGGAGAACGTGTCGGCCTGATCAAGTTTGGCTCGCGGGTCGATGTGCTGCTCCATGCCAGCGCCAGCCTGCAGGTCAAGGTCGGAGACCGGGTCAAAGGCGGAGCCAGCGTGCTGGCGTACATATCTGGGGAGCGGCACGAGCTCGCGGCAATCGGCGCGGAACAGACTCGAAAAGGAGCACTGTGATGGAGCCGGAAATTCCGGAACTCCCAAAACGGCGCAAGGAAGACCAGTCTCCGCGACGGCTGCGCAAGGGCATGTACATCCTGCCCTCGCTGTTCACCACGGCCAATATCGCGTTCGGCTACTACGCTATCCTGCAAGTCACCCACGCCACCAACACCGAACCCTGGCATTTCGACAATGCCGCCAAGGCGATCGGGTTCGCCGTGCTGTTCGACGGCTTGGACGGCCGCATTGCCCGCCTGACCAAAACCAGCAGCGATTTCGGCCGTGAACTGGACTCACTCGCCGATGTCATCACCTTCGGCGTGGCCCCCGCCATGCTGGCCTGGATGTGGGGATTCCGCATGCTGCCGGCGGCGAGTCTGGGTGAGTTATACGGCAGGCTGGTCCAGTTCGGCGCCATTGCCAGCTTCCTGTTCCTGATGGCAGGAACCAGCCGCCTGGCCCGCTTTAACATTACGAGCAACCCGCAGCCCTCCAATCCGGGCCGTCCGGGAAAGAAGTACTTCGTCGGCATGCCCATTCCCGCTGGGGCGGGAGTGATCGCGGCGGTGGTGCACTTTTCCGGCGGTGACCCTATCGCATCGTGGTACACCGCCAGCGTCTGGACGCTCATGATGGTAACGGTGGCCTACTTGATGGTCAGCACCTGGCGCTTCTATAGCTTCAAGGACATCGACTTTCGCTCGCGCCAGCCCTTCCGCCTCATCATCCTGTTTGGATTGCTGTTCGCCGCCATCTGGTTTTTCTCGCGCCAGGTGCTGTTCGCCATCGCGCTGCTCTATATGTTCTCCGGCGTGTTGTGGCGCCTGCAGTGGATTTTCCGGCGGAAAGGCCCGCCTCCGCCTTCGTACAAGGAGGCCTCGCAGACCTCATGAGTTCAAACGTCAAGACCGGGGTCCCGCATGCTGAGCCGGCACGTGGAGCCAACCTTTACCGGGTAGCCATCGTCGGCGCGGGTGCGCTCAAGGGCAAAGATGTGGCCGAGGTGCTCAGCGACCGCAACTTTCCCTCGCTCGATGTCAAGCTGCTGGACGACGACGAGTCTCTGGGCCAGCTCGAGCCGGTGGGCGACGAGATTTCTTTCATTCAGAGCGCGCGCGCGGAACAGTTCGACAACATCGACTTCACCTTCTTCGCGTCGGACCAGGAGTGCACTCGCAAGAATTGGAAGGCGGCTCGCAAGGCTGGCAGTGCGATCGTCGATCTGTCCTTCGCCCTCGAGAATGAACCGGACGCGGTGGTGCGTTCCCCCTGGATCGAGCGCCAACTGGGCCAGACGCTGACTCCGGAATTGCAGCCGGGGCCGTCCGTGATTGCTCACCCCGCCGCTGTGGTTATGGGGTTGCTGCTGCTGCGCGTGCAGAAGGCCGGGCAACTCACACAGGCGGTGACAACCGTCTTCGAGCCGGCCTCCGAACACGGCCAGAAGGGCATGGATGAACTGCACGAGCAGACGGTAAACCTGCTTTCCTTCCAGCACATGCCCAAGAATGTCTTCGACACCCAGGTGGCCTTCAACATGATGGCCCGCCTGGGAGAGCAGTCGGTTCCGCCGTTAGCTGCCGTGGAGCAGCGGGTGCTAAACCACTACCGCCGGATCACGGGTGAGGGCGCACCGGTACCATCGTTGCTGGTGGTGCAGGCACCCATCTTTCACGGGTATGCCTTCGCCCTTCACCTCGAAATGGCAGACGCGGTGGACATCACCATCGTGTCGCAAGCGCTGGCGGGTGAGCATGTGAACCTCACCCACATGGCCGACGATGCCCCCAGCAATGTGAATGCCGCAGGCCAGGCCGATATCCTGGTGTCCATCCTCCCCGATGCCAATCATGCCAACGGCCTGTGGCTGTGGGCGGCAGCGGATAATCTGCGGGTTGCCGCGTCGACTGCGGTCGAGTGCGCGGAAACTATGGCAGCCACCCGACCCCGGGGAAAGATCCAATGACCATGAGCATGACGCGATGGCCCGTGGCGCTGACGGCGCTGGTCTGCCTGTGCAGCGCCGGATGCGGCTATCACACCGCCGGGCATGCCGTCACCCTTCCCGATAACGTCCGCACCATTGCCATTCCCGGCTTTGTCAACCAGACCGAGACCTACAAAATCGAGCAGACTCTCACCGCGGCGGTAGTGCGGGAAATGGTCACGCGCACCCATTACCATATCGTCAACCAGCCCAGTGACGCGGCCGATGCCACTCTGCACGGCACCGTGATTTCCACCTACACTGCCCCCCTCACCTACGACTCGCAGACCGGACGCGCCGCCAGCGTGCTGGTGATTGTGAGCATGAAAGTTTCTCTGACCGACAGGCAGGGCAAGATTCTCTACGAGAATCCTTCGTACGTCTTCCGGGAGCAGTACCAGGTGTCCCGCGAACTCTCCAGCTTCTTTGAAGAAGACTCGCCGGCGCTGCAGCGCTTGTCGAACGAATTCGCGCGCACACTGGTCAGCAACATTCTGGAGGGCTTCTGATGCGAGCCTTCGCGCAGGCCGACCGCTTCGTCTCCGAAGTGCAGGCCCGCAAGCTCCGTCCCGCCTACGTGTTTGTCGGCGACGAGGCTTTCTTCCGCAAGCGCTGCCGCGAGGCCATTCTGCAGCACCTGGTGCCGGCCGATCTGCGCGATTTCAGCCTGTTTGATTTTGACCTGGCGGAAACTGACCTGGCGGAGATTCTCGACCGCGCGCGCACCCCTTCGCTGATGGCTCCCTTCCAGGTATTTTTCATTCGCGGCGTGAAAAACCTGTTTGGCCGAGGATCGAACGAGGAGAAGCTGGCGGCCATCGAGGCCTACTGCAAAGATCCGAACCCCGATGCGGTACTGATTTTCGTCGCCGACCACATCAGCATCCCCGCTGACGCCCGCCGCATGGACTTGACCGACAAGGACCGCTACCAGCGCATCCGGGAAACGCTGGGCGAGTATTGCGGCCTGGTCGAACTGGCGCGCGTCGAAGAAGGCGAAGCCGTCCGCTGGATCGGCGAGTACTGCGCCACGCGCGCGGTCAAGATCGAGCCCGATGCCGCCCGCGAGCTGGTGGACGCTCTGGGCGGCGACATGATGATGGTCTCCAATGAACTGGAGAAGCTCAGCCTTTATGTCGGGGAGAAAAAGCGAATCACGCTGGGCGACGTCGAGACCATGGTGCTGGCCGCCAAGCAACGCAGCTTGTATGAGCTGACCGATGCCATCTCCGCCAAAGACCGCGTACGCGCCCTGGAGATGTTGGACGCCATGCTGAGCACCGGCGAGGGCGACGAAGCGGCCATCGGCCATCTCTACATGCTGGCCAAAACCTTCCGTCAAATGCTGGTGATTCTGGAGCGCAACGTCCGCGATCAGCGCATGCTGTGGGCCGCGCTATGGCAGGGTTTCCGCGTCCCTCCTTTCGCCGCCGACGACATCATCAAGCAGGCCCGCCGCTACAAGTCGAAACGCGAACTGACCCGGGCCATCCGCCTGGTCGCAAGAACCGACCTGGCATTGCGCTCGAATCCGCCCAGCAAGCGCCTGGTGCTGGAAAAACTGGTGCTCGATCTGACCGCCGAGCCCAAGCCAGAGATTCCGGGATGGTCGCAGGAAGAGCTGCCGGTCTAAGAAGCAGCTATTGGCTTTTGGCGCTCAACCCTTGACCAAAGCTCTCTGGCGAGCGAACACTATTAGCTGCCGCAGGATTCTGTGGTTGAACGGTTGGATCCTTACAAGGCGAACCACAAGGGGGTAGGAAGATGGAAAACGCACTCGGCTTGGTGATGACAGGCGGGGGCGCTCGCGGGGCTTATCAAGCCGGTGTTCTTAAACGCATTGGCGAGATAAAACGGGTGCAAACCCACGGCAACCCTTTTCCTATCATCGGAGGCACTTCCGCCGGAGCAATTAATGGTTCTGCCCTGGCCGTGGGTAGCGACGATTTCGCTCTGGCGACCAAAGTACTCGCACGGCTGTGGGCGAATCTCAAGCCTTCCGACGTTTTTCGATGTGATGTCTTATCCCAGGCCCGTAATTCCCTTACCTGGATCATGGATCTTTCCTTTGGAGGAATTCTTGGGGGAGGGAACGCCCGATCCTTATTAGACGCGACTCCATTGCGGCACTTTCTCGACACCCATCTGCAATGCCACCGAATCGACAACAATATCAAGCGTGGGCATCTCTACGCCCTCGCCATTTCCGCGACCAACTATAGCTCGGGGAAAAGCTATCTCTTCATTCAAGGAATGAAAGGCCACCCCATGTGGAACCGAAGCCGGCGAGTGACCCTGGCGACCAGGATTACGGTCGAACATATTTGCGCCTCGGCTGCGATTCCGTTGGTCTTTCAGCCGGTAAAACTTAAAACAGCGCGAGGAACCACGGCTTATTTCGGCGATGGTTGTGTGCGGCTTCAACAACCTCTCAGCCCGATCATCCGCCTGGGAGCAGAAAAGATTTTCGCGATCGGTGTCCGTTGCGAAAATCTCGAGCATCAAAAAGAACCCGAGGATCAGAAAGATCCTTCGCTGGCGCAAGTCATGGGAGTTCTTTTTAATGTCATGTTTTTGGATCACCTGGCTACGGACATCGAGCACCTGGAGCGGTTGAATGATCTGCTCAGCAGTGGCCAAATCAGCCAGTCGGGTCTGGAAGGATGTGAAAAGATGCGGCCCTTGACATCATTGCTCATGGCGCCTTCGGTCGATTTATCACAACTGGCAGAGCAACACCAGAGAGACATGCCTTATCTTATCCAGTACTTTGTAAACAGTTTGGGACGAGATGCGGCTTCGTGTTCGGATCTGATGAGTTACTTGCTATTCGCATCGAAGTACACCAGTGCTCTCATTGAGATTGGTTACAATGACGCCAGCCAGCGAATCGATGAGATCGAGAATTTTCTCTATTCTTCTGATAATGGGGACACCGAAGACCCTCCGGCCAGCGCAATCGGAGCGGGTAAGTCGCGGTCGGCAGGCTCGTTGGCGAAACGCGCCTCGAACTCGGTCAGATCCCGCGGGTAATCCCTCCTGTAGCCAAATCACCTTTAGGAGCCGTCATGTTGAGGGAGTCTATCCATAAGGTAAGAGCTATCATCCTGAGCGGAGTCGAAGGACTGCGACAAAGTTAACTACCGTCACTGGAGCATCAAGCCGTTCTCACCATGCATCCTGCAATACTCAGCGCCTATCTTGCCCGCATTGCCTACACCGGACCCACCGCGCCGAATCCCGAGACCCTGCGCGCCATCCATCGTGCTCACCTGATGACTGTCCCGTTCGAGAACCTCGACATTGCACTCCAACGCCAAATTGTCTGCGATGAGGCCGCCATCCTCGACAAGATCGCCAACCATCAACGCGGCGGCTTCTGCTATGAGATGAATGGAGCGTTCGCCGGGCTGCTGCGGGCTTTGGGATTCGAGGTCACGCTGCTCTCCGCCCGCGTCGCCCGCGACGACGGAAGCGACGGCCCGGAATTCGATCACCTCACGCTGCGGGTAGACCTGGGCCAACCCTGGCTCGCCGACGTCGGCCTCGGAGATTCCTTCGTCGATCCGTTGCGCCTCGAACTCGGCGCCGAACAGACGCAGGACGGTCGAGCCTTTCGCATTGTGGAAGACAATGGCTCACTGCACCTCGAAAAGGCCGAACCCGACGCAAACTGGAAGCGGCAGTATTCGTTCGGCTTGGTTCCCCGGCGCCTGGAAGAATTCGCCGCCATGTGCCACTACCACCAGACCTCGCCCGAGTCCCCGTTTACCCGGAAGCGAGTCTGTACCAAGGCAACACCGGACGGCCGGATCACGCTGGCCGACGGGAAGCTGATCGTGACGCGGGCGGGGCAGCGGACGGAGAGGATGTTGACGGAAGAGGAGCGCGGGCGGGTATTGCGGGAGGAGTTTGGGGTGGTGGTGTAGCGCCGGCGTCCCGCTGGCTGTCGCGGAGGCGTCTCGCCCCCGCACCGGGCAAGGCTCCGAAGCAGGTACCTCAGGGGCTAAAGCCCCCAGTCGTTGGAAGGCATTTATTCGCAGCGCTAAAGCGCTGCGCCACCCAAACTCGTGGTGGCCGGCGGGACGCCGGCGCTACGGCTGCGGCGACGCTACGGCTACGGCCGGCGGGACGGCTACAGCCAGCCTTTGGTGCGGGCGATGCGGGCGGCTTCTACCCGGTTGCTGGCTCCCATTTTGCTGATCGCTTCCGACAGGTAATTGCGAACCGTACCCTCAGACAACCCGAGTTCTCCGGCAATATCGCCGCTCGCCATGCCATCGCCCGCCATGCGGAGCACCTGCCGCTCGCGATCGGTCAGCGGGTCGGGCTCGACCCAGGCCTCGGCCGCCAGTTCCGGATCAATTACCCGCAGGCCACGCTGTACGCGTCGCACCGCATCCGCCAGTTCTTCGGCCCGCATGTCCTTCAACAGATAGCCCGACGCCCCCGCATCCAGCGCGCGGCGCAAATAGCCGGCCCGCGCGAAGGTCGTCAGAATGATGACCCGTGTTCCCGTGCGCCGCCGCTTGAGTTCGGCTGCGACATCCAGGCCTGTCATCTCGGGCATTTCGATATCGGTGATAAAGACGTCCGGCTTCTGGGCGAGCACGGCAGCCAGGGCTTCTTTGCCGTTTCGGAGCTGGCCGACGACGGCAATGTCGCTTTCGATCTCGAGCAACGCGGCGAGCGCGCCGAGCACCATGCCCTGGTCTTCGGCGATCACCACGCGGATGGTTTTGCGCGCATCTTTGACGGTTGGATTCAATGGCTGCCGTTCTCTTTCGGCGGGATGAGGGGGAACTGGATCAGCAATCGGGTTCCGGCGCTGGTTTCGCGCAGCAGCGTGCCGCCCAGCGCCTCGATCCGTTCCCGCATGCCGCGCAGCCCGTTACCCTCAAGCTGCGACCCGCCGCGGCCGTCATCCTGGATCTCCAAGCGGCAGCTTCCATTCATGGGCGCCAGCCGCAGTACGCAATGGCGGGCGTGAGCGTGACGCACTACGTTGGTGATGGCTTCGCGCACCACCAGCGCGACCACGCTCTCCTGTGCCGGGGTGAGCGCCACGGCGGCGGACTCGGCCTTCACGGTAACCCCGGCGGTTTCCAGCGCGGAGCGGGCTTGCTTGAGTTCTTCTTCCAGGCTGTAGGCGCGGTAGCCGCGGATGGTGCTGCGCACTTCGGCCAGGGCCTCGCGGGAGGTCTGCTCCACATCGCGGATTTCCGCCTTGGCGCGGGCCGGATCGAGGTCGATCAGTTTGCCAGCCAGCTCGGACTTCAGGATGATCACCGACAGGGTGTGCCCCAGCACGTCGTGCAGGTCGCGGGCGATGCGCTCGCGCTCGGCGACCTTGGCCAGGTGCTCGATTTCCTCCTGCGCCAGGCGCAGCTTTTCGTTGGCGCGGTTCCTCTGGGCAAAGTAGATGTTAGCGGCGCCCACCGGAACGGAAATGATAATCACCGTGATCAAGAACGGGCTGGGCAGGTGGAGAAGCCAGGCTTCCAGTCCCGCCAAGGCCAACAGCGCGACCAGCAGCTTGATGGCGGTGCGGGCCTCGGTGACGAAGGCGAGGAAGCTGGCCGCATAAATAAAGAAGACGGACGCGCCCTGGTTGAAGGGGGCGAATCCGACACCCAGCAAAACAATGGCGGCTATGCTGAGAAACTTCCAGTATCGCTTGTTCGTAAAGAACACGGCGAAGTACAGCGCCACGAACACCACGGCAGCCGCTGCCGTGACCACCCATTCCTTCCAGCCGACGTGGTCATAAATCGGATGGAAGAAAAAGAAGACCAGGTAGAACAGCCAGATAAATGGCGTCCAGCCGTAGTCCCCTTTCTTGACGCTGTATGCCATCGCAGCTCCCGGCTACCCCTTGTTCAGGCTGTGGGTCAGCTTGCCTCTATTGTCGCCCAATCTTGCGATTCCGTAACCCACGACGATGGAGACGGGCACCAGAATCGCAAGCAGGCCGAGCTGGCCGAACGCCACCAGCCGAAACAAGGCGGCAACAACCAGGGTCCAGCCAGCTACGGTTTGGTTAACCATACAGCTTTCCTTCGTCGCGCTGAAATCCAATGCGCGCCACGCCCAGGCAGATCAAGCTGAATCCGGCCAGATATGCCCAGTGCACCCAGTTCGATTCGTGCCGCCCCGCCCCCACAATCCCCAGCGCCAGTTGCGACAGGTGATAGGGAGGCAGAAACACTGCAATCTGGCGCAACACCTTGGGCAGAAACATCAACGGCACCCACAACCCTGAGAAAAACGACAGGGGAAGATAAATCAGATTGATGGTCGCAGGCGCCGAGTTCGGCCCCGCGAAGTAGCCAATTGCCAGCCCCATCGCGCAAAAGGGAAGCGCCCCGGTCACCAGCGTGGCCACCAGTTTCGCAACCTGCACCAGAGGCATATCCACCCCTCCGAACGTGACTCCGAGCAACAGGAGCAGCAGCACCACCACCGTGCTGAAAATCATGCTCATGACGACCTTCGCCGCGAAGTAGACAAAAGGAGGCATGGGGCTTGCGCGTTTGACTTGCAACCACCCCAGTCCGCGCTCCGCCGCCAGTCCCGCCGCCGTGCCAAACAACGACGCGCCAATCACGCCGAACGTGCCATAAGTCGCGATCAGATAGGTGGGCATGTGCAGCCCGCCCATACCCTGTTTCCCCAGCACCAGGCCAAACAGGATGTAGAACATTACAGGGAAAAAGATGGTTGAAACCGAGTACATGCGCAGCCGCAGGTTTTTCAGAAATTCGTACTTCGACTCTTTGAAGAAAATCTGAAAGGTCTTGCCCAGCGGCCGGTCAAAAGCAGCATTGGTGAAAGTTGTCGTGGCAGTTGCCATTTCGTTTCCTCTCTCAGATGTGGCGCCGGCGACCCGCCGGCCGTGGTGGGGGCGTCTCGCCC
>JBGPJK010000081.1:0-15524 GCA_041485425.1 Terriglobia bacterium
CCAGCCAGCCCGCGTCCACCATCTTGATCAGCAGCGGGCAGGGGCGGTACTTGGGATCACCGAGGCCATCGTGCAGCACCCGCATGATGTCGAGGCAGACATCGAGGCCGATGAAATCCGCCAGCGTCAATGGGCCCATGGGATGCGCCATACCCAGCTTGAACACTTCATCCACCGCTTCGGCCGTGGCTACGCCTTCCATCACCGCGTACATGGCCTCGTTCAGCAGGGGCATCAGCACCCGGTTGGAAACGAAGCCCGGGGCATCGTTCACCTCGACCGGAGTCTTCTCCAGCTTGAGTGCCAAGTCCCGCACCGTCTGAAAGGTTTCATTGGTGGTCGCGAGGCCGCGGATTACTTCCACCAGTTTCATCACCGGCACAGGATTGAAGAAGTGCATGCCAATCACTTTGTCGGGACGCTGGGTCAGGGCGGCCAGCCTGGTAATGGAAATTGACGAAGTGTTGGAGGCGAGGATGATTTCCGGGCGGCAGATACGGTCAAGGTCGCGGAATATCTCCGCCTTGATCTCGAACTTCTCCGTGGCCGCTTCCACCACGAAATCGCAGCCCGCGAGCTTCGAGCGTTCGAGCGCCGGCTCAATGCGCTTCAGCGCCGCGGTCTTATCGTCCGCGGTGATTTTGTTCTTAGCGACTTCACGATCAAGGTTCTTGCCGATGGTGTCCAGCGCACGATCCAGAAAGCGCTGCTCCACATCGCACAACATTACGCGGTACCCGCCGCGGGCAAAAACGTGGGCGATGCCGTTGCCCATGGCGCCTGCGCCCACCACTCCCACGCGTTGGATTTCCATGAGGGCTTTCTCCTGATAAAGAAAACTGAGAAGTCTAACACCATGCCAACGGCCTTCGCAGCGCTGCTGCGGCGCCTCCACAGGTTACCTGGAGATGCGGCTTAAGATTCACTTAAGGCTACGCAACATTACTTTACATTCGCTGGAAGCATCAAATCGCGCTTTCCCCGGCATCCCATGTCTCAGACACCGGGGCACCACGCCGGAGGAAGGCAGGCCCAGTGGGAACGAAGCCGCCTTCCCGGTGAGGATCGGAGGGTCCCGGTGGGAGGAGACCATGATGCGACAAATGAGGATGGCGGTATTCGCAGTCGCGGTGACGGTGGTACTGAGCGGTTTCGCGCTCGCCCAGCGCGACGCCGACGATGATGGCTACTATTCCCAGCGCGGCTATGGGCAAGCCCAGCAGTACGGATATCAGAGCGGTTATCGCGATGGCTACAGCAATGGCCAGCACGAGGGCCGCGAACGTGACCCCAACGATTTTCAGACTCCGGATTGGCGACAGGCCACGCGCGGCTACCAGTCATGGATGGGACCGGTGCAGGTGTTTCAGAATGGGTATCGGGACGGCTACCGCAGCGGGTTCCAGGCAGGCTTTCGCTCGGTAAACCGCGGCTGGGGTGATGGCGATCGCGACGACATCCGGCCAATTTACGACGGTGGGCGGTATCCACTTGGCAACTGGGGACGTGGCAACGTTGCTTACGACTTCGGCTACCAGGATGGAGCGTTAGTCGCGCGGGAGGACATCGCGAAGAACAAGCCGTACAATCCCAATCCTCGCGGCCCGTATGACGACCAGGACCACGGCTATCGCAGCGAATACGGGAGCAAGGACGCCTACCGAGCCCAGTACGCGGGCGGCTATCGCGCCGGATACCAAAGCGCGTTCCGACGCTACTAGTCCTTGGCGCATCAGGCTTCACAGTTCGGAAAAGGCAAAGAGCCGCTGGTGATTTCGGCGGCTCTTCTTTGTCCCCGCTGGACTCCGGTTAATTGACGCTGGCCGGGCTGGCTTTCCGGCGAGGCTTCCCTTCGGAACTCATGCATTGAAAGCGGTGGTAGAGCCCATGCAGGTCCTCGCTCAAGAGGCGGACAATCTGCAGGCAGAACTCGTGGTGATCGCGCAGGAAGCCGAGCAGCGATCCGCGCTCCACGTAGGCAATCTGGGTTTGATCGGCAGCTTCGGCGGTCAGTTTGTGGGGCTCTCCGGTCATAGTTTCACTCAAACCCAGGACCATTCCCGGGCCGGCAACATCAAAGGTCCGCGTCAGCTTGCCCTCCGTCGGCAAGGTAAGAAGGACCTCTCCCTTTTCAATCAGATAGATACCGTCCGCCGGGCGGCCATGGTGGAACAGAGCACCACCTTTGGGGTACTGGCGGACCGACTTGAGGTCATCCAAGGCGCGCCAGAGATCGGGATGGGTATTGGGGGTCACCTTCGGCCACAGATCCTCACTCCGTGGTCATCTTTTTATCGAAGTTCTGGACTCCGTTCTGTGACCCCCATCACCGTTTCGGGTGACGTGATTCCGGCCAGGCGCTTGTGCCGTTTTCCCGGCAATAGCAAAACGGGCACAAGACTACGCGGTTATCGTTCCAAGATCTCGTCCAGCGCCACCTTGCCACCTTGGTCGACATTGATGACGCGATGCACGGTTTTGAATCCCGACAGGGTGATGTCGATCACATAAGTCCCGGGATTGAGGTAAAAGTTCGCCGGTGAAGCCTTGTCCAGAATGCGCTGGTTGACGGCAATCTGCGCCCCCTTGGGTTGGGTCTTGATGCTCAGGGTGCCCATGCCTGCCGGGTCGCCGCCGCCGAACGCCTTCTTGAACCTGCTCACGGACTTGATTTCGTCCGTGGAACCCAATGCCCGCAGCGTGGGCGCGAAATGAAAAATCTGGCCGGCCTGCAGGTTGGCGGTGGCGGTCTCTTCCAGGTAGCCCGTCTTCTTCAGCAGCACCGTGTGATTGCCCGGCTTCTCTACTGGAATCTGCGCTGGAGACACCCGCCCCATGTCTTTGCCATCGATGAATATGGACGCCCCGGCCGGTTCGCTGGCGACGGAAACCGCTGCTGCCAGTTGCGCCAACTGGACTACCAGGAAAGACTTGCTGCCCGAGGCGACTTCAATGGTGCGGGTCTCGGAGGTGTAACCCGGCTTGGTCACGGTCACGGTGTGCTGGCCGGGCGCCAGTCCGGTCAGATTGTAAGGAGTAATCCAGCCCGCATCGTTCTTTCCGTCAATGTGTAACTGCGCTCCTTCCGGCGCAGAGTTGACGGTCAACTGCCCCGGGATGATCGCGGGCGCTGTAGCCTGCATCTTTGCAGGTTTCTTTTTGCTGTTGTACTTCGGCCTGACGGATACCGGCGCGGGTTGCTCACCCACCGGTTCTGGCTCGACTGCCTGTACCGAAGTTGGCGCCGACTGCGGAGCGGGCCCCTGGGTCTGGGTCGCGCCCCGAGTCCTGCCAGGCTGGGCCGGGGTGGTCACTGCCGCCGACTGCTCGGGTCCGCTGTCCTCATCGGCATTTTCGTTGTGGATGTGGAACGCGATGGCGACGATCACCAGCAAGATGAATCCAATTGCCCCGGCGATGGAGTACATGAACAGTTTGGGCGGAGTCTTCTTGATTTCCGCCACCGCCTTCCTGGCCACCTCTTTCGGCTGCACCTTCGGCTTTTCTGGAGCGCTATCCTCGAACATGGTCACCTGCGACCGGTGCACGGGTTCGGACATGGCTGGCGCAGGGGGGGGCGGGGGCGCGATGTAAATTTCTTTCAGCGGCGGCAATTCATCAATTTCCGAGAAGCTCCGGGCGTGTGAGCCTGCATCCTCGCTGGGCTCTGCCATCATCGGATCCACATTCATGCTGGGCGGCTCCACCTCCCGCTCGACCGTCGCCGCCGACATCCTGGCCGGCTCGCCGGCGAGAGCATCCACGGAAGCCTTCACGCAGGAACTGATGAATTGTTCTGTGGGATCGAGCTTCGGCATCCTCGGCGTACCGGGGGACGAGTTGCTGCTCGTACCGCTCCATCCCGCGGCTGCTGCCGCAGTCTTCCATTCCGGAGCCGGAGTCTTGGCGGCTGCCTGCGGGATTTCGAATTCGGCAGTGACTTCGCCACTGGGGGCCGGGGACGCGGGGGGCGCTTGTTCCGGTGCTTTTGCCACCGCTGCCGGGGGTTTCGCAACGGGTTTCTCTTCCCGTTTTGCCGCGACGGTTCTGGGCGGAGCCGCTGCGGCTGGCGTTGACTTTGCCGCTTGCGGCACGCTGACCGCAGGCATTTGTTTCTGTGGAATGTTCAATCCCTGCGCCGGCTGAGCCGCTTTCTTGGCGGCGGCCTTGCTGGGGCTTTCCTTGCACCTCTCCAGATCGTTCACCAATTCCTGCCCGGACTGGTGTCGCTGCTCCGGCGCCTTCGCCAGCGCTTTCATGATGACTTCACTGAGTGCAGGATGGACCTTGCGGTTGATCTGGACCGGCGCTTCCGGCATCTGCTCCAGGATCTGCTGCTGCACCTGGTCGGCATCTTCCCCGTCGAATGCCTTGCGCTCGGTCACCATCTCATAAAGGATGGCGCCCAGGCTGAACAGGTTCGAACGCGCATCCAGAGGCTCGCCTCGCACCTGCTCGGGTGACATGTAGTGCAGAACTTCTGTCGCCTGGCCGGAAGCCTGGCGCGCATGCGCACTCATCACCGACACACCAAAGCCCAGGATCTTGACCGTGCCATCCCACTGCACCATGATCTTGGCCGGTTCCAGGCTGTAATGGAACACATGCTTCGCGTGGGCGTGGTCGAGTCCCTGGCAGGTCTGCCGTGCGATGTCCTGCAGGTCCCAGATCGAGAACCCTTCTTTCCGTGCCAGCATGGTCGCAACACTGTTACCCTGCACGTACTCCATGGCGGCGCAGAACAGTCCCTCGAGTTCTCCTGCCCCGTAGACCAGGGCGATGTTGTGGCTGTTCAGGGCCTTCGTGGTGTCGGCTTCCTCCAGGATACTCTGCACCAGGGTCGACCCCTGGTCCCCGAACATCTCCAGTTTGATGGTCTTAAGCGCTACGGTTTGTCCGCTCTCCGGATCGGAGGCCTTGTAGATAGACCCAGTCTGCGAACTCGTGATTTCACTGAGTATTTCGAAGCGGCCGATTTTATTGGACATTTCTTCCTAGCCTCGCACCGGCGAAGAACTGGGACGTCTTCCATGGGAAAGACGCCAAGGCTTGGACCTTTGGGGAAGGGATCACGGCTAGGATAGCCCGTCTGGCGGGCCCATCGTGAGTTACGAAAGTACCCGAATTCTCAAGCGTGACAACAACTTGGAACCATTCTCAACCTGGGAGCATGAGCTTGCCCCCTGCAATTACTTAGCAGCTTGCGGGAGAACGCTTAACCAAGAAGGACGGTCTGTGCAGGATCACGGTTTATTCAATCTTAGGTGTGCAAGACTCTGAATTCTTGACAACCGTTCGCCAGTGGAGAACACTTGCAATACTTCGGCCACGCCTCTCCCCGGCACGAGCCCGCACTACGACTCAGAAAAGATGGTCCACATGACAAACCCTAGATCGCTTTCAGCCACAACCAAGCGTGTTGCCAGTTCCTCCCATTTGATGAAAGGGATTGAGAAGCACTGGTGGGTTTGCGCGCTCTCCTTGGTGGTCGTACTTGGGCTTACGGTGATCGCAGCCCAATCGGCGCAAGCGCAGACTTTCACGATGCTGCACTCATTCACGAGCACGCCGGACGGGGCATCTCCCACCGCCCCCGTCATCGACGTGGCCGGCAACTTTTATGGGACTACCACTGAGGGTGGCACGTTCAACCGCGGAACCATATTCAAGGTGAATACCAAAGGAAAAGAGGTCGTGCTACGCAACTTTACCGGAGGACCAAAGGGAGGGCAGCCTGGGGCAGGCCTGGTCCTAGACTCAGCCGGTAACTTCTACGGCAGCACCTCAGCGGGAGGCACTTCGAACTCAGGAACCGTCTTCAAGCTCGACACGACCGGTCAGGAGATCGTGCTGTACAGCTTCTGCTCTGTGGCGCTTTGCGTGGATGGGGCATTTCCCCTCGCAGGTGTAGTCGTCGACTCGGCAGGCAACCTCTACGGCACCACCAATGAGGGCGGCACTTATGAAGGAACAGTGTTTAAGGTGGATACGGCCGGCACTGAGACGGTGCTACACAACTTCACTGCGGGTACGGATGGGGCATTTCCCGTCGCAGGTGTGGTCGTCGACTTGGCAGGCAACCTGTACGGCACCACTGCTGTTGGCGGAACTTCCAACTACGGAACAGTGTTCAAGGTGGATACAAGCGGCACTGAGACCGTGCTGTACAGCTTTGCTGGGGGCGCGGACGGGGCATACCCGGTTGGAGGTTTGGTTCAGGACGAGAAGGGCAACCTCTATGGCACCACGTATGCGGGCGGCGCCGCCGGCGGCGGAACGGTGTTCAAACTGAATACGAAAGGCACTGAGACCGTGCTGCACAGTTTCACTGGAGGGACGGACGGGGATGGTCCCAACGGACTTTTGGCGCGAGACGCGAAGGGCAATCTTTATGGCACCACCCAATTCGGCGGTAGTTTCGGGGTCGGGACTGCATTCGAAGTGACCGCAGGAGGCAAGGAAACCGTGCTCCACACGTTCACCGGTGGGTCGGACGGGGGCCAGCCTCATGGGGGGTTGGTCATGGACACGAAGGGGAATCTCTACGGCACGACCGAAGATTACGGTAGTGGTGGCTACGGAACCGTGTTCAAGCTCACCCCCTAAATCACACAGCAGCCAAGGCAGGCACAGAGCCGGACACCATCGCGGCATTGCCCAAACAGCTGATCTCCACTTAATTCCTACCAGGGCATGGCTTCAGAGGCTGTGTAGCAACTCGGGGTCGGTGCGAAACTTGGTAAGCGATTCCTCCCATCCGCCCCGAAGCGGCGCAAGAATGAAGCCCACGCGAAGCCGTGGGTGGGAATTGGGCAAGCGACTGAGCCCCGGAGGGGCCAAGATGAAGACAAGAGAACAGAAGCTGCAACACAGACTCTTCAGCCGTGCCGTGCGCGTCATCGAATCAAGACTGCCTTCACGCCCTGCTCCTGAAATGGATTTTTCCGCAACCGGTTAGGGCCTGAGGCAATCGATTTACCGGTGATCGAGCGTGACTTTTCTGCGACGCCAGTCGTTATCCACTGAAACGGCTACCGGCAGAGATGACATTTGTCATCCTTCAAGAGTGACGGCCTCCACTGGCGTCGTCCCACAAAAGCCGTTAACTTAAGGCCGTGTTGGATGGAAGATTGATCGCACAACCAGAATCGCCGGGCCCGGGTCTCGCTAAACAACCGGTCATAGCCGCCGGGTTGTCGAGTTCTCGCCCATTCGTCTATCCTGATATTAATGTCGTAAGCTGCCAAAGGGCAGGGGTGCCCTTGGGTATCTCCCGGAGTTCAAGCCATGACCCTGATTCGCTTCGTCAGCAAGAACGTCTTCCGCAACAAGCGCCGCAGTATCCTGACGGTTCTGAGCATCGGCTTTTCCCTGTTGCTGCTGACGCTGATGATGACGCTGTGGCGCAGCTTTTATGTCGACCAGGGCGCGCCCGACTCGGTCAAGCGGCTGATGACCCGCCACCGCGTCTCGCTCACGTTTTTCCTGCCCGGCTACTACCGGGAAAAGATCCGCAGCCTGCCGGGAGTGGTGGCCGTGGTGCCGATGACCTGGTTTGGCGGCCGCTACAGGGACGACAAGCCGGAGAATTTCTTTCCTCAGTTCGCCACCGATCCCAGCGAGTACCTCAGAGTCGCCTCCGATAAGAATGTCCCAGCCGAGCAGGCCCAGGCCTGGCAACGCGATCGGGCCGGCGCCATGGTCGACAACGAGTTGGCCAAGAAGTACGGCTGGAAGATCGGCGACCGGATTACTTTGCTGGGCACCATCTTTCCGGTGAACCCTGAGCTCACCATCCGCGCCATCTACACCATGGAGCCTCCCAACAAATCTCTCTACTTCCACGCTGCCTATCTCGAAGAAGCGGTCCCGTGGTTCAAGGGGCAGGCCGGTTTCTTTTTCACGCAGGTAGCTTCCCCACAGGATGTCGCGCAGGTCTCGCAGGCGATTGACGACACCTTCCGCAACTCGCCCCAGCCGACGAAGACGGAGAGTGAGAAGGCGTTTCAGCTCAGCTTCATCGCCATGTTGGGCAACGTGAAGGCGTTTATCCTGAGCATCTGTGCGGCCGTGGTGTTCGCAATTCTTCTGGTCTCCGCCAATACCATGGCCATGTCCATCCGGGAGCGAACCCGGGAAGTCGCTTTGCTTAAGACCCTGGGATTCACTCGGGGCAATGTGCTCTCCCTCTTTGTGGGCGAGGCCGTGGCTCTGTCGGTCGCGGGGGGACTGCTCGGGGTTCTGGTGGCCGCGGCACTGACGCAGGCCCTCACTCACTCTCCCCAAGCCATCGGTATCGGGAGCGGCATGAAAGTAACGTTGCTTACGATGGTGGTGGCCCTGCTGGTCTCCGCGGTTGTGGGTTTTCTCAGCGCGTGTTTGCCGGCCTACAACGCGTCGCGCCTGAACATTGTGGAGGGACTGCGTCACATCGGCTGAGCTGGGAGCTCAAATTATGGCCATACCCATCAGCTATAACGTCCGCAACCTGAAGCTTCGCAAGGGGCTTACCATCATGACCGCGCTGGGCATCGCGCTCACCGTCACCACCGCGATCTTCCTGATGGCGCTGCTGGCGGGGCTCGACCGCGCTTTCGTCAGCAGCGGCGATGCGTTGAACGTGCTGGTGCTGCGCAAGGGCTCCGAAGCCGAACTCTCCGGCGGTTTCGATGCTTCGCTGCTTTCCACCTTGAAGAATCTGCCCGGTATCGCCAAGGACAGGCATGGCGAACCAATGGTGTCCGGCGAGTGGGTGGTGGTGATTGTGCTGCCCCGTAAAGACGGTACGGGTGAGGTGAACGTCACGGTGCGCGGCATGATGCCGGATGGTCTCGAACTTCGCCCCGGAGTCAAGCTCGATGAAGGACGCTGGTTTACTCCCGGCCAGCGGGAAGTGGTGGTCAGTCAATCCATCCACAAGCGTTTTTCCAGCGCGAACCTGGGCGACACCATCCAGTTCGGCAAGGGGCCCTGGAAGGTGGTGGGCATCTTCGACGCCGGTGGTTCGGCCTATGAGTCGGAAATCTGGGGCGACGTGAACCAGATGGCTTCCGATTTCGACCGCCAGGGCGGATTCTCCTCGGCCTATCTGCGGGCCACCGATCCCGGGTCTGCGGATGCGCTCAAGAACCGGGTCAGTGATGACCAGCGCTTGAAGCTCGAGGGGAGCCTGGAAACCGAGTACTACGCCAAGCAGACCCGCTCCGGCGCTCCCATTAAGTTTGTCGGCCTGGTGGTGGCCGTCATTATGGCGATTGGCTCGAGTTTCGCCGCCATGAACACCATGTACGCGGCGGTCGCCTATCGCTCGCGGGAGATTGCCACGCTGCGGGTAATTGGCTTTTCGCGGCCGAGCATCCTGGCTTCATTCATGGTGGAGTCGGTGCTGCTGGCATTGCTGGGAGCGGTAGTTGGCATTGTCCTCATGCTGCCGTTCAACGGCATGACTACCGGAACATCAAACCAGGTCACGTTCAGCGAAGTGGTGTTCAGCCTGCGCGTGACCCCAGGCGTTGTGGAAAGCGCCATGGCGTTTGCCGTAATCATGGGCCTGTTGGGGGGCTTAGCCCCTGCCTGGCACGCGGCTCGCCAGAACATTCTTACGGCTTTGCGGGACTGACCCTTACGGGGAAAAGATCCATTTGCATCAGGCCCGGGGCCGGGATCACTTTTAGGCGAAATGCCAATCGACGCCAAACACGAAGACCTGCAAAGCCTGCGGATTGACCGCTCGTCGCACGGCGAAGGCGAGCCTCCCGCCTGGGCCCGGCGCTACATCCTCATTGGGATCACGGTGGTGGCCCTGTTGAGCCTGGCGGCCCTCGCTTATCGCCTGCTCTCGCCCGACGTTCCCGAGGTGGAAGTCGCGCGCGCCGCGGCAGAGAACAGCGACGTGGGCGGGATCGTCCTCTCCGCCGGCGGCTACATCGTGGCCCACCACAAGATCAGTGTGAACTCCAAGGTCACAGGGCGCTTGGCCTGGATCGGCGTGGAAAAGGGCGACAAAGTCAAACAGGGCCAGGTCCTGGTCCGCCTGGAAGATGACGAGTTCCGCGCACAAACCGAGCAGGCCAGAGGCACGGTGGAGAACGCACGCGCCTATTTGCAGGAATTGCAGAACGGCTCCCGGCCCGAGGAAATCCAGCAGGCCGAGCACAACCTGTCGGAGGCCCGCGCGACCCTAGCCAATGACCAGATCACGCTGGATCGTACCCGTGGCCTGACGGCCCAAGGGGTCCTCTCCAAACAATCGTTGGACGATGCGACGGCCAAATTCGAGGCCGATCAGCAGCGCGTGAACTCGTTGCAGCAGGTCTATCGGCTCGCCAAGATCGGGCCTCGTCCCGAAGAGATTGCGCGCGCCAAGGGCGCTTTACTCCAGGCGGAAGGCCAACTAGCCTTCGCCCAATCGCAACTTGATGCTACCCTCATTCGCGCCCCGGTCAGCGGCACCATCCTCGAGCGCACCGCCGAAAAGGGCGAACTGGTGACCGCACAGTTCGCCAGTGGAGCGGAAGGCGGCCCGCGTGGATCGGTCGTGGCGCTTGCCGATCTGAACGATATTCAGGTCGAGCTCGACATTGCGCAAGACGACTTTTCTAAACTTGGCCCCAGGCAAAAAGGCATTGTCACCGTCGATGCCTTCCCCGACCGCAAGTACGAGGGTGTGATTGCCGAAATCTCGCCCGAGGCCAACCGTCAGAAAGCCACGGTGCAGGTGAAGGTGCAAATCCTCAATCCGGATGAGTATCTGCGTCCGGAAATGAATGCCACCGTCAAGTTCCTGGCAAGCGAAAACAAGAATACGAACTCACCGCCTTCTGGCGTTTTGGTGCCCACCCCGGCGGTGCGCGATCGCAACGGCAAGAAGGTGGTCTTTATTGCCTTCAACGGGAAAGCGCTAATGCGAGAAGTGCAGGTCGTATCCCAGCGCAGCGGCGGCCTGCTGGTGCAAGGCTTGGTGGGCGGCGAAAACGTGATCACGGCGGGCCCACCGAAGCTGCAAGACGGAGACAAGATCAAGATCAAAGGACAGTCATGAGCACTGCTACTTTTGCACATACCGCGACTCAAACCAAGGTGGTCCAGGCCCGCAACGTCAGCAAGGTGTTCCAGCGCGATGCGTTTGCGGTGAAAGCCCTGGAAGATGTTTCCCTCGAAATCGCCTCAGGGGAATTTCTCGTCCTCATGGGCCCTTCCGGCTCGGGCAAGACTACGCTGCTGAACATGATTGCCGCCATCGATCGTCCGTCTTCCGGCGATCTGCTGGTGCTGGGTGAAAACATCTTCCGCTTCAGCGATGGGCAGTCCGCGCGCTGGCGCAACCAACACATCGGCTACGTCTTCCAGACGTTCAACTTGATCCCGGTACTCACCGCGTTTGAGAACGTCGAGTTGCCGCTGCTGCTGACTAAACTCAGTGCCCAGCAGCGCCGCGACCACGTGATGACCGCCCTGAAGCTGGTCGGCCTGGAAGATCGCGTGAAACATTTGCCCAAACAGCTTTCCGGCGGACAGGAGCAGCGCGTCGCCATTGCCCGCGCCATCGTCAGCGATCCCACGTTGCTGCTGGCTGACGAGCCCACGGGCGACCTCGACAGCCACTCTGCCACGGAAGTGCTCGAGATTCTCAAGCGGCTGAATGAGGACTTTCATAAGACCGTGGTCATGGTGACCCACGACCCGCACGCGGCCTCGTATGCCCACGTCATCCGCCATCTGGAAAAAGGCATGCTCTTGCCGGCAGCGTAGGTGGCAGGGGCTCTTCCGAAAAAGTGGCTGGGCCATGGCTCGACGAGGAATACGGAAGCAGTCTGGCAGAAACAAACAGAGGGAATTGCTTACCGCAGGCAGCGCCGGGTCGTGGACTTGAGCTCGCGGCTGCGTCCCTGCCTTCAGCGTAGCCAATAGCGACAGGCGAGATCATCCGCCAGGATTCCGTCGCACCGGCAGCAGGGTTATTCGAGGGCGAAGCTGAGACCAGCTTCGCCCTCGGCCTTTCTAAATCTCGGGGAAATGTTCACCCCTGGTGGCCGCACTTCCCATCCCGGGATTCGCTGGATCAGACACCCACTGCCACGCCCTTCGCCCGTTCTCGCGAGGTACCGTTCGCGCCTCGCCGTATTCGACCAACCGGTTGAGCACCGTGGTCACGGAGGCCAGCGGATCCTTGTGCCGTAGCAGTACCGGCGGGACCTTTTGCTGGATCTGCTCGCAAACTTCGCGGGCCCCCAGCGGCCGGTCCGCTTCCATCAGCACCATCCGACAAGCCTTGGTAAAACCAGGCTGGCGTCCACCACTCTTACGATCCACCAACTCCAGCAACTCTTCTGACAGAACGTGGTCGCCGAACAAGTTGGCCAGTCCGACGATCGTCTGTTTTACGGTGCCGATGCGCTTCATGATCTCGGCCCGTTGCCGCATGAGCTGCCGCAGTTCTTCGTGTGCAGCCCGCACTACCTCCTGGACATGTGGATCGCCACTGCCCGGAAGGTTCTTGAGGTTCCCATTGCTATTGCTACCGATGCTCGCGTTCTCCATGACCATCCTCCGGAGCCCACTGCTGCTTTGCCCGGCGTCTGCGTCCCCTGTCTACCCCGCCCTGAGCACACCAGCCCTGCGCCTGGATACGCAAACACGCTTCCATTCGTTCCATAATCCTGGTCCGAGTTTGGCCAGTTGCGGTTTGTCTGTTCCAGGCGCGAGATAGGAATCCCGGTCTGTGCCGGAACTTGTTGCTAACTTAGACGTTAGGATTCAAGAAAGGTTTGAGGGGTTGGTGAATTTTCCTGCACAGTTCCGGTTAACAGTCATACGCCCGAATGGTGAAGCGTTATGTTTGGCTGTGAGCCCGCGCGGCGTCCGCCTTTTCATATCTGACGGGGAGGTGATGCTTCCAAACTTGGAATTCGATTCGATGCCTGTCCGGAACCGAACGGATTGACGTCCGCAATCGGACGCCTCCCTGCGCGGGCTCTATGTGCGTGATCGCGCACCGCGTGGTCATGGCTCCCCTCCCGCCAGCAGAACAAAGCTCGCACCCGGGCACGGCGGAAAAGATCAGGAAATGAAAGGCCCTGCTTCCAGGTGTTTGGGCAGGTGCGGATATTATTTGCTTGACACATGCAACTATATTTGCTTATATTGTGCCATGCCCAAGGGGACCCAACTTACCGCCTGGTCTGCCGAACTGGAGCGCCTGGCCCGAGTGTTGAACCGGGTTGGTCCCGACGAAGTCTGCTGTGAGGATCTGACCCCACGGCAGTGCGGCATTCTGCGCACTCTGGTCGACAAACAAGGCGCGCGGCTTTCCGAGCTCGCGGCCGAGAGCGGCATCACCCCCAGTGCGATGACCCGCGTTATGGAAAAACTCGAAGCCCATGGCCTCATCCAGCGGGTGCGGGGCGCCGGGAAAGACGGCCGCGCCGCTATGGTGGCTATCACTGACCGCGGCCGCAACGTGCGTGGCCGCATCGATGCACTCATGCTCGAGCGCACTCGAACCATCATCCAAGGAATTCCTGCTGGCTTTCGCCCGCAACTGCTCGCTGGTATCCGCATGCTGAACCAGGCTCTCGGGCCCGGGGGCTGCTGCGAGTTCCGCAACGAATGGTCTGACGTTGGAGTGAGCTGCCGCGTCAAGCAAAACGAGCCATCCACCCCAAGGAGAAGAAGCAATGCCCACCAAGGAAACTGCCATTGTGGAAGTGGTCAAGGAACGTTACGGGGCCATCGCGCGCGGCGAGCAGTCGGGCTGCGGCTGCTCGGCGCCCGGTGAAGTCGCGAAAGCCATCGGTTATTCCGACGAAGACCTCGCGCTCGCCCAGCAGGCCAACCTCGGCCTGGGTTGCGGAAACCCGCTCGCCCTGGCCGCCATTCAACCCGGCATGACCGTGCTCGATCTGGGGAGTGGCGCCGGCTTCGACGCCTTCCTGGCCTGGCGCCGCGTCGGTCCCGCGGGCCGCGTGATCGGTGTGGACATGACCGACGACATGCTCGCCCAGGCCCGCAAGAACGCCGCCACGATGGGAGCCACCAACGTCGAATTCCGCAAGGGCAGGATTGAAAACCTGCCGGTCGACGACTCTTCCATCGATCTGGTGATCAGCAACTGCGTCATCAACCTGAGCCCCGACAAACCCGCGGTCTTCCGCGAAATTCGCCGGGTGCTGAAACCCGGCGGGCAGTTCGCCATCAGCGACCTGGTGTTGCTGAAGGAACTGCCGGAGAAGATCGCCAAAGACGTGAGCGCATACGTAGGCTGCGTAGCTGGTGCAAGCCTGCTCACTGATTACGTTCGCATCGCGTTGGAAGCTGGGCTGGCTGACTTGACGATTCCGCAGATCGTGCCGTCCGGCAAACTCCTGGTCGCCTACGGACTGGAAGAGCCAACCCCTGCTTCGGGTTGCTGCGGCGGAGGCACGCCGGATCACTGGATGTACGAAGCCGCGTCGGCGGTGGCGTCAGTCAAGCTGCACGGGAAACGGGTGTAGCCCCACCGTAGGGTTGCGGCATGCGAAATCTCAATCGTCCCTACGGGACTCATTCCATTTTCCGCAGGTTACCCGGCACTGAAGTGCCGGGCTACTCTCATCGCGTCCCTCCGGGACACAGGCTAGCCACGCCAAGGCCCGCGCTCGTACGGTCAACGAGGAAGCCGATTGCGGAATCGTGATTCCTGAACTTTCCGAACCAAGGCCCGCGACGACGACTGAAAGTCCGCGCTAAGTCTGCCCCTACTCCGCGAAGCCGTCGGGTTGGGTCACGGCGATGCGCACCTGGTGATCGATGAACTCGCGTCCGGCCGCGAGGGCTTTGCGGTTGGTCTCGAGCAGATCAACCTTCTTCACCTTGTCTTCGATCACGCCCATGGCCGTCCCCGGTGACAGGCATTCGGTCTCCTCCAGCAACGCACCCATCAATACGATGTTGGTGGTCTTGGTGGAGCCCAGTTTGTCGGCCATCTCCGAGGCCGGGATGCAGATGGCGCGCGCTCCTGGTGGCAAGACGAAATCATCTGGCAGGGTATCGCGGTTGTAGAGGATCAATCCTCCCGGAGCCACTTGTGGCGCAAACTTGCGCAGGGAGATCTCGTTCATGGCAATCAGGGCATCGGGATGCGAGATCAGCGGCGACCCAACCCGTTCTTTCGACAGACAAACATGGCAGTGGGCGCTGCCGGAGCGCATCTCCGGACCGTAGGAAGGCAGCCAGCTCACTTCCAACCCCTCGCGCATGCCCATCTCGGTGAGCAACTGTCCGAGCAGCAACACACCTTGTCCGCCGAAGCCCGCAACCTTGATGGTGAAATTCTTGAAGTGATGCGCGTGCTTCACTTCATGAGCAGCGTGTGCCCCTTCCTTCGGCGTGATCTCCAGCACATCGGGCACTGGGCGTTGCGGCGGAGCGTTGTTCACTGGCATTTCCGGCTTGCGGTCGCGAAAAACATTCAAAGGGAAGGTTGGAACCATCGCCTCCAGCACCCAGCGCCGCGCTTCCACCGGATCCTTGCCCCAGATGGTCGG
>JBGPJK010000082.1:0-15453 GCA_041485425.1 Terriglobia bacterium
CACTATGAACTTCTTTTGGTGAAGGTGCATTCCGTACTCCTACAGATCCTAGTTCGAGGGTTGGGTTAACAACCAGTTCTCAGTTCCCGGTTCTCAGTCGCCGCTGGCTGTGGCGGGGACTGCGATGCCGGGAACGCCAGAACGCTTCCAGAAGCGCTTGCTCTTGTCCATGCGATCGCTGATGTGCAGGACGAACTGCGCCGCCGTGCCTGCGATTCCCGGCCGGGGCGGCACGCGGTAGAAGGGCCGCTTCAGCTCGGGATGCTCGGCGGCGTACTGGCGGATTTCTTCCAGGCTCTTGCCGGTGGACTGCAAGACCTGCTCGAACTCGGCCTTGGCCCTGACTTTGGCTTCGCCGAGCGCCATCTGCACGCGGCTATGGGCATTCACCTCGCCTTCGCCCGAGGTTTCGATCGGCAGGAAGATCATGTCTTTGAACTTGTTGACCACGGCCGATTGCACGCCGTCGGATTGCGACGAGGGCATGCAGCCGAACGGCTTCAGCGCGAGCACCATGTGGCACAGGTGATTCACGGTGTAGTACACGTTCTTGCCGACTTCGAGGTGGCCTTCACCGCCGCGGGCGAACTGGTTATAGAAGGGATGGGCCATCTGCGCCAGTTCCGTCTGCGGCACCAAGTGATGAGTGATGCCACCGAGATGCTGGATGGTCCGGTGATAGAAGTAATTCCACATCTTCTCGCCCGCGCCAATCGCCATCAGTTTCTTGCGCAGGCCCAGGTCGTTGGCCAGGTGTTTTTTGAGCTCATGCCACTTGGGATGGCGGTGCGGGCGGTTGACCGGCCACTTGGCTTTGGCGTGCGCTTTGGCCTGGTACAGCAGGTACGCCACCCAGGTGGCAATGGGTTCCACCACCACCTGTGCTCCCTCACGTTCCAGGAAATCAAACATGTTGAAGTTGCCGTCGCCCTCGGTGATCTGGGCCCAGAACTCGCCGGTGATCTTCACCACCGGCTTCACTTTTGTGCGGTCTACTTCAATCGTGTTGAGCTTCTCGGTGGCGGCGACGAGCGCGTTGAGGTAGTCCTTCCCCCACATGTGCTCGTGCCACTTGCCGAACACGTTGAAGGTGTTTCTCAGAACCTTGTTGTTCTTGAACTTGGGCTTGGCCCACGCCCAGGCTCGCTGCTCAATCTCGAACCCGGTACGATTTCTCAGGTCTTCGCACAATCCATCCACCGCTGCATGGAACACGCGATCGGTCTCGCCTTTGTTCACTTCGAAAGGCCGGACCTGGTAGATCAGGTCATTGAGCACATCGCCGAGGTGCATGGCGTTGAGCATTCCAAAGCCGAAGTCGATCGTGAACTTGAGGCCGGGCTCGCCCGATGCAGCTCTAATGCCGTCGCTATCCTTAAACAGCAGCACGCGGAACCCGTCGAAGCCGGCGTTCTTCAGCGCGAAGCGGTATTCGGCTTCGTACATTCCGAAACGGCAGGGACCGCAGGAACCGGCGGTGAAAAAGACGTAGTTGTCCAGAATCTGCTGCCGCGGAATGCCCTGGGACTCCAGGGATTGCAGGTACTGCACCAGGTTGCCCACGGTGAAATAGGTGGGGTTGCACTGGCCGTTGTTTCCATATTGCTTGCCGATCTGGAATGCGGACACATTGGGCACGGGCACCTTCTCACAGCTATAGCCGCAGCCCTGGAAGACTGCCCGGATCAGATCCTCATGCTTCCAGGTGAACCCGCCGAACAGGATGGTGACCCGGTGGCGCTCCTCGGCCGTGAATGCCCGCTCCATGGGCCGTTGAAAGTGCTGCGGGCGCTGCAGACCGAACTGCCGGCGTAGCCGGTCTCGTTCCGCTTCCAGTTGCTGGCGGATCGCGTCATCGGTTTCAATCTGTACCAGTGAACTGGTTTTGCTTTGCATTCGCTCCTCCGACCGATGCGACCTCATGCAGTTGAATGTGGAGTTTGGCATTGCTGCGGGCGTTCAGAGCCGGGCGCAGGAAACTGGTATGCGACGAAATTCGGATGAGTGTGGAATGAACGGTGCGGACCAAGGGCGAGCGCAGGGGCCGGTTTGTCCACCCGGCCATCGGACGCACCGGTGGCGGGGCTAGATCCAGAGCTGCGCAGGGGGCGCTGCCGAAAAGTTCGTGCCATGGCAAGGGTCCTGCTTACAGTAGCTTCTCTTGTTTCGTCACAAATGGTATGTGATGTACGTCCCAGTTGCTGTGATGTAGATCACAACACGGTCCGGTCCCCCTTTTAACTGGCCAGGCGTTCCACCACGGCCCGGTCCCGGATGACGAGATCAGGTCCGCGGATGCTGAGGATGGGTTCTCGCCGCGGTTGGCCCAGAAGGCGGTCACGGTTTCCCTCGTTGCATGGGTTGTTACCGGAAATCACTCCTGGTGGTCTGAGGGAAGAACCCGGCCCCGCCGTTTGGGGGCGGCTATGTGGGGTGTCGAAAGGGCCGGGCAATCTTCTGGGTTAAAAGTTCCGTTTGCTAGTTGCTTACTTTTAGTCTTTGTTTCCCGGGTTTTCTGTGACGGTGATCACCGAACACGGTGATGTGCACAGGACCGGCGGCCTCTTCCGCCAGGGCCAGAGGACCTCCCCGGTTCTGGTTGGCAGCGCCATTCATGAGGATTTCGAGCTGAGACGTACGCACCCTCTTCCGGTGACGCACATCACCGCAGGTCTGGGCGCTTCCTGCGTAGTCTGATTGCAGAAGCAATACTTCATCCGGAGACTGCCATGGCCTATGTAATTACCCAGACCTGCATCAAGGACCTGCTCTGTGTGGATGTCTGCCCCACCGACTGCATCCATCCCAAGAAGGACGAGCCCGGCTTTGAAGAGGCAACCCAGTTGTATGTCGATCCGATCGGCTGCATCGACTGCGGCGCCTGCATACCAGTTTGCACCTCAGATTCGATCCATCCGCTGGACGATCTGCCCGAGGAGTTGAAAGAGTTCGCTGAGAAAAATGCGGCGTACTACGCGAACTAGGTAGGAGTCAGCAGTCAGGAGTCTGCATGAAGACTGACTCCTGAGTTCCTTTGGCCGCGGTCGAGAGCCAGTTGGGCTTGAGCCGGTTGAGGTGCTTGCGAACCTCACGGACTGCGCCCCGGCTGCCAAGGTGGTTGCCCTCGTCGGGTGTCAGACTTCCTGCAGCACAGGGCTGAGCACATCCCCTTCCGAGTCAAGGGCTGGTTCGGCCGGTTTGGTGGTCCGCTCCAATGCGCTGAGCAGCGCGTCAAGAATGGTAGCGAGAGAGTAGGGATTCTCGCTGAGAACCCGTTTCAAACTTTCACGATGAACGGCCAATTCGCCGATCTGCCGGGCGCCGCTGGTATCGACATCTTCTGGTTCGGGCAGCAAAATTCCCTGTCTCCATGTGGATTTCTTACGTTCCGGCTTAGGGGCTCGGGCAAGGGGATAGCCAAGACTCCCCGTGGTCATCCAGTGAACCACCGTTTCCTGCACATGGAGGGCACTACAGGCGTGATAGATGCCGGCTTGCGCCGCGAGGTGGTCATCCCACTGCAAGATCTTCAGCTTGTCCTGCCAGCGGCTCTCGGCGATCAGAAACCAGTGCTCGCCGGCGGATTTTGCCTCGCCACAGATGAGGCACGCGCAGCGTGTGCTGTCGGTCATATGCCATCCCCTATCGCTGGCTGCGAATGCTGCCGGTGTACACTTGCTCGGTGGCGGGTCGTAGGTCACTCAGGTCGACCGCCGTGACCGTTTTCTTACCCAGAGGATTGGGCAGCGGAACGGTGATCATTCCCTGTCCTCTTTCATAGGTCAGCGTGAGAAAGGACGAGCATTGGTTGCACAACCAGTAGTGTTCCACTCGACGGGCAGGCCGGGTGTTTCGGTTCGCCCCAGCTCTTCCCGCACTCGAAGGCTCGAACAGTTCCGTTTCCACCTGGAACAGTTTGCCTTCGCTCAGGCGGCGAAAGATATTGGAACAGGCAGGATTCGCACATTTGTGGAGCATGGTCACTCCAGCGAAAAAATGAACCGCCGTTTTGTGGCGGCGGCGAGTTGGTCGAGTGCACGCCAGTGGCCCAATGGTCTGGGTGAGGAAGAGCCAGATCTGATTGATACTGCGCCGGGGTAGTTCGTCCTGAACTGGAACCGGCGTGCGCAATGCCGAGAGTTGGTCATTGATGCCGACGCCTCGTCAGGCTTCCCTTTCTGGAACCTGACATCTTTTGTGACAGCCGCATCCCATCGTCCCTTGCTGGCTGTGGAGTTCGTCACAAGGTGGTGCTGTCGCAGCCTTTTGCGCGTGTGCTTCAAATCACATCCGCTGGTGATAAGCGGCACAGCCGCGAAGGCCTCGAAAACGAGAAGATAGAGGCTTAAAGCCAGATCTCTGGTGAGGGGATGCCATGAAGAAAATCTTGATTCTAGGAGCCGCAGGCAGGGACTTCCACAACTTCAATGTTGTATTTCGCAACAATGCCGACTACCAGGTGGTGGCTTTCACCGCCACCCAGATCCCCGACATTGCCAACCGCCGCTATCCGAAAGAATTAGCCGGGCCGCTGTATCCCGAAGGTATCCCGATTTTCGAGGAAAAGGATCTGGAGCGGTTAGTCACCGAGCATGACATTGATGCGGTGGTGTTCTCCTACAGCGATATCTCCCATCCAAACCTGATGCACCTGGCCTCACGTGCCGTGGCGGCGGGCGTCGATTTCTGGCTGCTGGGAACCGAGCATACGCAGATCAAGTCGTCCCTCCCGGTGGTGTCCATCTGCGCGGTGCGTACCGGATGCGGCAAGAGCCCGCTCTCCCGGCTGGTCGCCTCGCAGTTGCGCCACCTCGGCTGGAAGCCGGTAGTCATCCGGCATCCCATGCCCTACGGAGACCTGGTGGCCCAAGCGGTGCAGCGCTTTGCTACCCTCGAGGACCTGGAGCGGCATCAGTGCACCATTGAAGAACGCGAAGAATATGAACCGCACATCCGGAAGGGCACTGTGGTGTACGCGGGAGTGGATTACGAAAAAATTCTGCGCCAGGCGGAACAGGAAGCCGACATCATTCTCTGGGACGGCGGCAACAACGATACCCCCTTCTACGCCTCTGACCTCGAAATCGTGGTGGCCGACCCGCATCGTCCCGGGCATGAACTGGGCTATTTCCCCGGCGAAGTGAACCTGCGCCGGGCCGACGTGGTGGTCATTAATAAGGTAGACACGGCAGCGCCGCGCGATGTGGAAACCGTGCGCGAGAACATCCGGCGCAACAATCCCAAAGCCACCATCGTGGAAATGGCCTGCCGGGTGACGGTGGCTTCACCGGAACTGATCAAGAACAAGCGCGTGTTAGTGGTGGAAGATGGCCCCACGCTCACCCACGGCGAGATGCCGTACGGCGCGGGCGTGGTGGCGGCGCGGCAATGCGGCGCGGCAGAGTTGGTCGATCCGCGGCCGTATGCGGTGGGGTCCATCCGCGGCACCTACGAGCATTATCCGCACCTGACCAGCCTGTTGCCCGCCATGGGATACAGCGCCCTGCAGCGCCACGAATTGCAGGAGACCATCAACCGCACGCCCTGCGACCTGGTGCTCATAGCTACTCCGATCGATCTGGCTCACGTCATCAAGCTCGACAAGCCCAGCTTGCGCGTGAGTTATGAAGTGGAAGAACTCACCAGCCCAGGGTTGGTCGAAGTGCTGGTGAAATTCCCCCAAAAGCTCGAACCGGTACTCGTGGGAGCAGACAGATGATCCCGAAAGACTTCTTGTCGATCAGAGACTTCACGCCACTGGAGATCCGCTACTTGCTGGCATTGGCGCGGCAGATCAAAGCCGACTCTTCTGCGTACAGCGAAACCCTGAAAGGCAAGACGCTGGCTTTGATCTTCGAGAAACCGTCGCTACGCACGCGGGTCAGTTTTGATGTTGGCATTCACCAGCTCGGCGGTTTTTCGCTCTACCTTTCGTCGGCGGAGATCAACCTGGGCAAGCGTGAGTCGGTCTACGACGTGGCCAAGAACCTGGAGCGCATGGTGCAGGGCATCATGATTCGCACCTTCGCCCATCGCATTGTGGAGGAGATGGCCGAGTTTGCCGGAATTCCGATCATTAACGGGCTCACCGATTACAGCCATCCCTGCCAGGCCATGGCCGACTATCTCACCATGTGGGAGATCAAAGGCAGGATCGCCGGTCTGAAGGTCGCCTTCATCGGAGACGGCAACAACGTCGCCCACTCGCTGATGTTCGCCGGGGCGCAGTTGGGAGCAGATGTCTGGGTGGCAACCCCGCCCGGCTACGAACCGAAAGCAGATGCTATCGAATGGGCGCGGGAGAGAGGCGCCCAGACCGGCGGGACGTGCAGCATCACGAATGACGCGCTACAGGCGGCGGCGGGCGCGGACGTCATTTACACCGATGTCTGGGCCAGCATGGGGCAGGAAGCGGAGGCGGCAACGCGGCGGCAGATATTTCTTCCTTATCAGGTGAACGCGACCCTGTTCGGCCGAGCCAAGGGCGATGCCATTTTCCTGCATTGCCTGCCGGCGCACCGCGGCGACGAGGTTACGAACGACGTGATTGACTCGCCACGCTCGGTAGTGTTCCAGGAAGCCGAGAACCGGCTGCACGCGCAGAAAGCGATCATGCTGCAACTGATGAAGGATGCGGCGGTGGAAGTGCCGGAGCCGGCCAGAGTGGAAGAACTGGTGCACGCGTAGAACAGGAGAGTCAGGAGTCAGAGGGTTCCACCAAGCGGAAGTCGGGCGCTGAGTCCGGACTCCCGACTGCTGACTACTCACGACAATGAAGACGATCTTACTTGCCGTCGGCGGAAACTCCCTGATCCGTGCGGGGGAGAAGGGGACTGTCGCCGAGCAGTTGGCGAACGCCCGGCGAACGTCGGCGGAGATCGTCGGCCTCATTCGTGCCGGGTACCGGCTCGTGCTCACCCACGGCAATGGGCCTCAGGTGGGAGCGGCCCTGCTCCGGTCGGAGCGCGCTGCAAGCCAGGTTCCCGGTCACCCTCTTGATGTCTGTGACGCTTCAACTCAGGGCGAAATTGGATACCTGCTGCAACAGTCGCTGATCAATGAACTGTCGCGGGCAGGTTTGCAGGTACCGGTGGTGACCGTACTGACGCAATGCGTGGTGGCGGGCGACGACCCGGCGATGCAACATCCCAGCAAGCCCATTGGCCCGTTTTACTCGCGGGCCGATGCCGAGGAGCGCAAACGGGTGTTCGGATGGCAAATCGTGGAAGACGCTGCCCGCGGCTACCGGCGCATCGTGCCGTCGCCGGATCCAATCGAAGTCGTCGAACTCGAGGTGATCCGTGGCCTGGTCGAGGATGGCGTACTGGTGGTGGCGTGCGGCGGCGGCGGCATTCCCGTGATCCGGTCGAACGGGACGCTGCAAGGTGTGGAGGCGGTGATCGATAAAGATCGCGCCTCGGCGTTACTGGCCGCGCGGCTCGGGGTGGACCTGTTTGTCATCTCGACCGATACCGATTACGTATACCTGGATTACAAGAAAGCGGCGCAGCGGCCGCTTACCCATGTGACCGCTGGCGAGTTGGAAGAGCACGCGAAGGCTGGTCACTTTCCGCCGGGCAACATGGGTCCGAAGATTGAGTCGGTGCTGCGGTTCTTGCGTGACGGTGGGAAGGAAGCGGTCATCACTTCCTACGAGTACCTGTCCCGTGCTGTCGCCGGACTGGCTGGTACACACATAGTTCCAGATGCCGGCGCCACCAAACGGCACGCTGAAGTCGAAGTCCAAGTGGGAGGACGGTGACCATGCGCGAGACCACTTTCGTTCCTGCCCAGCCCGTATCCGGACACGAGCTATTAGAATCGTACTTGGGACGTGACATGAAATTGAGACACGTCGTCGAGTCACAGCAGTTTACCGTTCCCCTGCTGATGGATCTGTTCAACCGCTCGCGGGGCATGGAACGCGTGGTCGCGCGGGGGGGCACGCTTGATTACGAGCACAAAATCATGGCCACGCTTTTCTACCAGCCCTCGACTCGCACCCGGTTCTCGTTCGAGGCGGCCATGCATCGCCTCGGCGGACGGGTGCTATCCACCGAGCACGCTCGCACCTTTTCCTCGGAAATCGAAGCTGAGCAGGTGGAGGACTCAATTCGCATCATCGGCAGCTATTGCGATGTGATTGTGATCCGGCATCACGAAGAGGGTGGCGCGAAGCGTGCGGCCCAGGTTTCCCCGGTTCCAGTCATCAATGCGGGCGACGGGAACGGCGGACAACATCCCACGCAAGCGCTGCTCGACCTGTACACCATTTACCGGGAGCGTCCGCTGGACGGCCTGAGCGTGGCCATCATCGGCGAACTGGACAAGGGACGCACTGCAAGATCGCTGACGTATTTGCTGGCAAAATTCGAGCGCGTGAAGATTTTCTTCGTCAGCCCTCCCGAGCTGCAGATGAAGCCGGACATCCTGGAGTACCTGGACGAGCATGATATCCGCTACGAAGTGGAGTCGGAGATTGACCGCGTGATCGGCGAAGTGGATGTGGTTTACCAGACCCGGATCCGGCCGGAGCGGGTGGCCGACATCAAGGGCCTGAAACGCTATGCGATCGACTCCGCGGTGCTGCAACATATGAAACCAGACGCGATGATTCTTCATCCTCTGCCACGTACGGTCGAACTGGACAAGACGGTGGACGATGATCCCAGAGCGTTTTATTTCCGGCAGGCGGTGAACGGCTTGTACGTCAGGATGGCCTTGCTCACCATGCTTTTGGACCAGGACTAGTAAGATCTACCGAGAGGACTTATGCCAACGCAATTTATGACTGAGGAACAGCTACGCACGCAGGATTTCGTCGAACTTGAGAACCAATATGGCGCCCACAACTACCATCCGCTCGACGTTGTCATCGAGCGCGCCGAAGGCGTTTGGGTGTACGACGTCGATGGCAAGCGTTATTTGGACTGCCTGGCGGCGTACTCCGCGGTGAACCAGGGGCATTGCCATCCCAGGATCCTGAAGACCTTGACCGAGCAGGCCCAGAAGGTCACGCTGACCTCGCGAGCGTTCCGGAATGACCAGCTTCCGCTGCTGTACAAGGAGCTCCATGATCTGACCGGTTTTGATATGGCCTTGCCCATGAACTCGGGAGCGGAGGCGGTCGAGACCGCGGTGAAGACCGCTCGCAAGTGGGGCTACAAGATCAAAGGCATCCCGGATGGGAAGGCTGAGATCATCGTCTGCGCCAATAACTTCCACGGGCGGACGGTCACGGTTGTCAGTTTCTCCACCGATGAGCAATACCGTGACGGGTTCGGGCCGTTCACGCCGGGATTCAAGATCATCCCCTTCGGCGACGTGCAGGCTCTGCGCGCCGCGATCACGCCCAACACCTGCGCGTTTCTGGTGGAGCCGATCCAGGGCGAGGCCGGAATCATCATTCCGCCGAGAGGATTCCTCAAACAGGTCGCCGAGATCTGCCGCGCGAACCGCGTGCTGCTGATGACCGATGAGATCCAGTCCGGCCTGGGGCGGACGGGCAAGCTCTTCGCTTACATGCACGAGGGCATCACCCCGGACGTGCTCATCGTCGGCAAAGCGCTGGCGGGCGGTTTCTATCCGGTGTCGGCGGTACTGGCTTCCAAGGAAATTCTGGGGGTATACCAGCCAGGGGACCACGGCAGCACGTTTGGCGGCAACCCGCTGGGCTGCGCCGTGGCGCGGACGGCCCTGCGGGTGCTGGTCGAGGAGAAATTGGTGGAACGCTCCGCCGAGTTAGGCGCGTACTTCCTGGAGAAGCTTCAGACCCTGCGCAGCCCTGATCTGAAGGAAGTTCGCGGCACAGGTCTGTGGATCGGCATCGAGCTTCACAGCCCGGCGCGGCCATACTGCGAAGCGCTGAAGCAAGAAGGGATTCTGTGCAAGGAAACCCACGACCACGTGATCCGGGTGGCCCCGCCGTTGGTCATCAAGCGCGAGGAAATCGACTGGGCGTTTGAGCGGATCAAGAAAGTGATCGAAAAGCGCTGAGCCGACAGGCAGCCGCATCAGGAACACGTCAGGCGCTGGGCTGGATTGATCTGGTTCAGCGCCTTTTCTACGCTGGAAGCCATCCCTTCCGAGACGGTATCATCAACCTCTATGGCGAAGAGCGTGCTGATGTGTCCGCCGACTTTCTTCGACGTCCGGGAACGGAAGAACCCCTACATGCGTCTGCCGATCGATCATGTGCGGGCGCAGCATCAGTGGGAGAACCTGCGGAGAACGCTGGAAGACGCGGGGCTGAAGGTGGAGACCATCGCCCCGGTTAAAGATCTGGAAGACATGGTTTTCGCGGCCAACCAGGTGTTTGTGGGATACAGCGAGACGATCGGCAAGTTCATCGTGCCCAGCGAAATGCGCTACCTCATCCGGCAAAAGGAAGTGCCGTTCTATGTGGAATGGTTTGGCAATCGCGGCTACAAGATCATCGCTCTGGACCTGAAAGGCGAGTATTTGGAGGGCCACGGCGATCTGCTCTGGCACCCGGACCATTCCAGGATCTGGGCGGGTTACGGCTTCCGCTCCACCCGCGGCGGCGTGGAGAAGTTTGCCGCCGCAATGCAAGAGCTTGGCTTTCCCGTGATCCCGCTGCAGTTGGTCGACGACCACTGCTACCACCTTGACACCTGTCTCTGCCCGCTCAACTACGAAGCAGCCTTGATCTACCCCGGGGCCTATGCCCCAGCCGCTCTGGATGCCCTGCGCCAGGGCTGGCAGCGAATTCACGAGCTTAGCCGGGAGGAAGCGCTGCAATTCATGGGCAACGGGATTGTGGCGAACGGGCGTTACATCACTCCTCGCCTGACCGAGAACCTCAGCGTCATCCTGGCACGGGAAGGCCTGAAACCGGTTCTGGTCGAGACCACGGAGTTCGAGAAATCCGGCGGCAGCGTTTTCTGCATGAAGTCGGTGATCGAATAGTGCGAGCCCTGCGATTTGCCCCCTCTCCGGCCCGGGAGTAAGATGCCGCAAAGCGGCGGCCCGAGGCACAGTGCAAGGATGTTTCCCTCCGGCCGGCGCTGCTTTGCCTCTCCTTGAGATCATGATATGGCGGAGTTTCGGCCAGCCCCGGCGGATGCGACGGCGGCCCCGGAGTCCCTCTCCGGCACCATCGTTGGACGCTTCCGCATGGCTGAGCGCCTGGGCAAGGGTGGGATGGGAGAAGTGTATCGCGCGGAAGACACCAAGCTGAAACGCACGGTGGCCCTCAAACGCCTGGCTCCGGAACTTCGTGCCGATGCCATGTACCGGCTCCGTTTCCTGCAGGAAGCCGAACGCGCTTCGCGCTTCAGCGATGCTCACGTTGCCGCGCTTTACGATGTGCTCGAAGAGCAAGGCGAGATTTTTCTGGTGATGGAGTATGTCGAAGGTGAGAACCTGCGGCAGCGGTTGCGGCAGCCCATGTCACTGGAGCAGTTCTTCGAAATCGCCACCCAGTGTGCCGAAGCGCTGGCGGCCGCGCATGAGCGCGGCATCGTCCACTGCGACATCAAACCGGAAAACATCATGCTGACCACCAGCGGCCAGGTGAAAATCCTGGACTTCGGCGTGGCCAAGCACCTGCCTCGTTCCGACCAGAGTTCGACGGTGGACCGCTCCGGAACCATGGGTGGCACCCCCGCTTACATGTCGCCGGAGGTCTTGCTGGAACACATTCCCGATGGCCGCGCGGACCTGTTTTCCCTGGGCGTGGTGTTCTACGAAATGCTGACCCGGCAACATCCGTTCCTGGCAAGCAGCTTCGTCGCCACCACCGACCGTATCCGCAACGAAACCCCGGCGCCCATCCGCATCTTCAACTCTGCGGTCCCCGACGGCCTGGAAGCGCTGGTCAGCAAAGCCATGGCGAAAGACCCGGGACAGCGCTACGGCAGCGCGCGCGAGTTGCTGGATGATCTTCGCCTGGTGCAGGCCGGGCTGACGACCAGCAAGCTGCAGCCAGCATTCCAGTATCGGCCAGCAAGAAAATCGAGGCGCTGGCTGGGGGCCACCGTTCTCGTCGTGCTGGCAGCTGGGGTGGTTTTCGCTGTCTATCGCTGGACGCACCGCGAGCCGATTCTGTCGGAACGAGGCTGGGTTCTGATCAGCGATTTTGACACTCGCGGCGAAGATCCCATACCGGATACGGGGGTGCGCGAGGGGTTGACCATTGCCTTGCAACAGTCCCGCTACGTGAACGTGTTTCCTCGCACGCGCGTGTACGACGTGTTGCAACGCATGAAGAAAGACAACGTCACCCGTATCGACGAGAATCTTGGGCGCGAAATTTGCCAGCGGGAAAACCTGCAGGTCTTGCTCACCGGGAGCATCGAGCACATCGGCGGGGTGTTCCAGATCACGGTTCGGGCCGAGGATCCCCTCCGCGGTACGTTGCTATTTGCCGAAAGAGCACGCTTTGATCGGAGGGAAGAGTTTTTCGAGAAAGTGGATGACGTGGCCAGGCAAGTGCGCCAGGATCTGGGCGAGTCGTTGCAGCGAATCGAAGAAACCAGCCGCCCGTTGGCCAAGGTCACCACCAGTTCGCTCGAGGCGTTGCAGCTCTACTCGCAGGCCAGTGACGCCCTGGATCAAGGCAAGTCGGACCAGGTGCTGGCTCCCCTGCAGGGAGCGTTGCAGTTGGATCCAGATTTTGCCATGGCCCACCTGCGGCTCGCCGAGTATTACGCGTCGGTCGTAGGCAAGAATCAGAAGGCTCTCGAGGAAGCAAAACGCGCCTTCGAATTGCGGCAGGTGGTTACCGATCGAGAGCGACTCCGCATCGAGGCGAACTATTTTTCCATCCAGGAGCGCTATGAAGACAGTGCCCAGTCTCTGAGTGTCCTGGTAAACCTCTATCCCGACGATGCGGATGCTCACCTGGACCTGGCCAGCGCATATTACGATGTCGCGCGCGTCGACAAGACAATTGCCGAACTGCGGCAGGTGCTAAAGCTCGATCCGCTCTCGACCACCGCCTACTCGCGATTGGTGGAGTACCTGGCGCGCAGCAATACGAATGAGGAAGCCATCGCGGTTTGCCAGCAGGCACGTCAACACGGCATTGAAACGCCGGAGTTGCATCGCGGTTTGGGTCTGGGTTATCTGGGACTGGGAAAACTGCCGGAAGCCCGTCAGGAGTTTCACAAAGTCGAACAGAGCGGCCAGCCTTTTCAGGACTTGGGCGAGTTCTATCTGGCGATGGCCGACACTTACGAAGGCAAGTTCAGTGCGGCTCGCGGGCACCTGCAATCGATCATTCAGCGGGACGAGCAAGCGCATTCCAAAGGCCTGCAACCTGTGTCGCGTTACGTGCTGGGACGGATTTTCCTGCTCCTAGACCAGCCTCAATTAGCGCAGCAGCAGGCGGACCAGATCCTGGCGGCACCCGAAGCAGATCTGCAGATTATTGATCTGCGATCGGCTGGGACTCTCTATGCGCGTTCCGGTGCAGTTGCGCCCGCCCGGCGCGTCGCCACCCGGTTGGAAACGGTGAGCCGCGAAACGCCCACGGCCTGGAACAAGAGTGCTCTGCTGACGTTACAAGGGGAAATTGCTTTGGCCGAAGGGAAGCCGAAAACAGCAGTGGCGGCGTTTCTGGCAGCCGAGGCGGCTTACCCCCAGGCACCTTCGCGACTGGGACTGGCCCTGGCTTACGAGGCACAGCGCGACTGGAGGCTGGCCGCCGAGCAGTGGAACAAGGTGATCCAGAGCCGGGGAGAAATCCTGCGAGAGGAATTTCCCGCTGATCTGGTTCTAGCCCACCTGCAACTGGCGCGTATCGATGATCGCCTCGGGGATCTCGAAGGCGCGCGGTCACAGTATCAGGAGTTCCTTCAGTTCTGGCAGCAGTCCGACAATGTTCGGCAGCGCCGCGAGGCCTTGCACGAACAAACACGATTACTTGATCGATCGGACCAGCGAACCTTGCTGCGCAAGACGGGTCTTTAACGGGCGAAGTTCAATCCAACCTGGAATGGAGGCGCTATGAATGTGCTTACGCTGATTGGGGCCGCGACGGTATGCAAGGAATTCTGTGAGCTTTTGTTTGACAACCCCCTTAAAGCGGCGCAATTACTTGGGCTGTTTCTGACACGAGCCGACCTGGAGGAGTTAAGGAAGATGTTCAACAAGCAGAATCGTGATGAGGTCTGCGGCCACTTCGGCGGAATACGGACTCTGATTTGCCACCATCCTCCGTGCACCTCAGCCCCCATCATCCTGGGTCATGAAGACTTCTGTACCTAGCGCAGGCGAACCGTGGCATGAAAGTTCGGGGTGGCGGGGAGAGCTGGAGACCATAGAGAGTGGCTGATTGCTTCTGGGGCGGGAGCGGCTATGGTGCCGCCTCAAACACGCGCGATTGGCAGCTCGCGCAGAGCAAGCGTTCCTTCAGGTCGATCCACTCGACGGCGTGCGAGGGGGCCATGGCGCAGCGGTAGTCGTCACAGTGGGTGAGGTCCAGGGTGTGTCCGATCTCATGGACGGCTTCCTTGACCAGGCGGTGGCGCAGAATATCCCGGTCTGGCGGGAGTCCGTAGAATTCCTGGCGCAAGCGGTGCAGCGAAACCACGGCGCAGGGACCACCCATCTGGGCCTCTCCGAAAACAAACGTCAGGATGGGGATGTAGAAATCTACCGCTGCCACTCCCAGCACCCGCCATGAATCGGGGGTGAGGAAGTTCTGCATGCGATGCAGAACCTCGGAGGAGTGGTACTGTTGCCGCTCGCCATGGAAGGCGAACTCGGGATCAAGGGCACGGGACAGGAGCTCGCAGGGCACGCGAAAGGTGTCCGCCATGGCGGGCGCCAGGTCCATGAGCAGCCCGCCATCGAGTTTCCCGATCGGCAGCAGTTGTAAGTGCTTCATCAAGTCTCAACGGTCGGTTTGCTCCATCCGTACTTTTTCAGCTTGTGGTGCAGGGTCACCCGGTCGATGTCGAGGATTTCCGCCGCCCGGGTCTGGTTCCAGTTGCACGACCCCAGCACCCGCAGGATATGGGCTTTCTCCATCTCATCCAGGCTCTTCGGTCCCCCGTTGGGGACCATGCTCTTGAACACGAAGTCCTGCTCCCGGATTTCAGGTTCCTGCGCCACCACCATGGCGCGCTCGACCGCGTTTTCCAGTTCGCGAATGTTCCCGCTCCAGGGTTGCTGCTGCAGCAGGTCCATCGCGCTCGGAGACACGCGGTTGATCTTCTTGTTCATCTGCAGGGAGAACTTGCGCACAAAATGGTTCACCAGCGCCGGAATGTCATCGCGGCGGTCGCGTAAGGCGGGCAGTTCAATGCGGAACACGTTCAGCCGGTAGAAAAGATCGGGGCGGAACTTGCCTTCTTCGATCAGTTTATCGAGGTCTTTGTTGGTGGCGGCCACGCAGCGGAAATCCACTTTGATGGGCTCAGTGCTGCCCACCCGGACGATCTCGTGTTCTTGCAGGACGCGCATCAAGTCGGTCTGGGTTTTCAG
>JBGPJK010000083.1:0-15350 GCA_041485425.1 Terriglobia bacterium
TCCGGCCTGAGCGTGGGGTCGCATAAGATCGTGGCGTCGTACTCGGGCGATGCCAACTTCAACCCCAACGACGCCAAGGCGCTGGTGCAGATCGTAAACCCGTAGTGGCTTGGCAATTAGCCCGCGAAGCTCGAGAAAGAACCATCGGGGCTCATCCCCCCGCATGCATCCCAATGATCCGCTCAATTGCCCTCCGGCAGACGGCGCAGAAGGAATGATACCGGGTGAACATGATGCAGTTCACTTCGGGGCGGTAGTAGCCGTGGGCTTCGTAATCGGCGCCCTCAAATGCGCCCACTTGCCCGGCATATTTTTCCGATGCCATGAGCGCTTCTTCATGTTGTTCTTCCTGGCGGAAGAGAATGTCCATCTCCGACTCGGGACGGTTCCGGGCACGGATTTCCCGGCGTTTTTCCTGGATCTCATGTTCGTAAGCTTCGAATTCCTGTTTGTGCCATGGGGTGGGGAGAGGCGTACCGGGTGTGACCAGATCCTTCCACTTCAGATTTGCCGGGTCGAGCAAGGCTGTGACATTGGGCTCCCAGGGCTCGGTGCGCCGGGTTGCCGGAGTGTAAGCGACCTCCGAGGTGTAATATTCGTCGGCCAGGGCGGCGAAATGATGGCCGAACTCATGCACGAAGACGTAGGGGGCCCACTCGCTGTCGGCGGCGACGGTAGCGTACAGATTGAAGATTCCGCCACCGCCGTAGGTTTTTGCGTTCACCAGGATTTCGATGAATTCGTAGGGGGCAAAGGAAGCCACGTCGCGCAGCGCGCGATTGTCGGTGGTCAGGATGTAACGTTCGCTATCAAAGGTGTCGTAGGTTGTGGCCAGCGGATTGCGGCGATGCAGGCCGCTGGAGGGACGCGACACGCCGGATTCCACTGCCGGAGGGCAGAGTCCCCAGACGTTGAAGTCCTGACGATGCTCGCGAAACGGCGGGGCAGCAAAGAGGATTTCGGTGAAGCGACGGGCGTCCTGCTCGAACTTGGGGCGCTCGGCCGCGGTGTAGCCATCGCCGAGGACAAGCAGATCCACTTTGGTTGCCGGCTCGCCCGACTTCTGGATGGTCAGCAACGGACCGGGAGTGGCCGGGCGCGAAGTATCGATGAACTTATCTTTGGGATCGATGGTAGTCGTCCAGACTTCGTGCAAACTTCCTTCCTCACGCTTTTTCAAGACGATCTTTACCGGCGCCGCCGGAGCGGGGAAACGCAATGACTCGGAGAAGGTGCGGTTGGCGGTCTTGGCTTCGCCGGTGGTGACCCACTCGCCATAGATGGAACTGAAGCCGCGGGAGTAGAGCAGCTTTCCGCTGGCCTGGTCATGGACCTCAAAGAAATAGACGCCGAGATTGGTGTCATCAATCGCTTTGGCTGGGTCGCCGGGCCAGGGGAGCGGTTCGATCACGGCGCGGTCCATGCTGAACATTTCCTGGATGGCGTTGCCGGTATGGAAGTAGTCGAGGCGCATGGTGGCGGGCGCGGCGAACGCCGGCGGACCGGGAGCGAGCAGAAGAACGAGCAGGAGGAGCCTGGATTTCATGCCAGGGATTTTACAGCGTGAGGGGTATGGGATGTGTCAGCGCGAAGCGCAGCATGCTTGCCGCACGATGGTTTGTGGCGGGAACAGGGATTCCTCCCCTTCGACTTCGCTCAGGCTCGGAATGACGGTCCAAACTCAGGAGCGGACCTGCAAGGAATCAGGGGCTGACGACGGGCGGGCTGTTGGGGCCTCCGTCACCTTTCTTGGGGACGGGTTTCTCTTTCGAGGCAGGCGGTTCACTTCCGCGGCCGCCATTCCCGCCCAGGCGGCGGGTCGTGACCGTTTTTCCGGTTTTGTGCAGCTCCTTGAGGATGTCTTCGCGGTCGCGGCCGGCGTAGTCCCGGGCAAAGCGAGTGAGGGCTTCGGTGAGGATGTCGTGGTGATGCAAGCTGCCCAGGCCGGGCTCGCGGGTGATGTTCAGCCACAGGCGGTGGACGAGGTGAACATCTTCGGTCTTCATGGCAGGGGTGTGCGGACCGATGTGGAAGGTGTCGACGGTTTTCAGGTCGGGGTGAACGATCTGGAGCACAAACTGGCGCTTGGGTTCCTCGATTGCTTCCCAGGCGCGTCCCAACTCGAAGGCCTGTTCCTGGGGAGTCATCTTGCTGGAAACGCCGGTCACCACGGCGGAAGACTCGAGATTCATCGCGGTCTGAACGATGACAGACCAAATATCGCGGGCGGGGACGACGAGCAAGGAAACGTGTTTGCCGAAGCTTTCGGCAACAGAAACGGCGCGGGTGAAGAGGCGCTGCTCATAATCGCTGAAAATCTGCTCGGTGGAGAGGGCATAGGCAGCGGCGCCAAACTGGCTGATGCGCGCCGACATGACGACGATATCCTGCTCCTTGGTTTCGGTGCGCTCGAGCACCCACTTCAGGTGACCCATGGTGTTGTAGTCACGGACGGTGACCAGGACATTTCCCTGGCGGATTCCCAGGCCGCTCCGCTCGACGGTGTCACTCTGCAGCAACTGGAAATGTTCCTTCATTTGCTGCTCAGCCAGGGCGTGCTTGGGGCGGTTCACGCGCTCGGAGACGGTGAAGATGAGGAAGAAAACACTGGCAAACGAGACCCCGGCCACGGTAGCAATGGACTTGGTGAACAAATTTACGATGGCAATCGAGAGCAGAACCAGGAAAACGGAGGCCAGCCCGACGGGAATCTCGCGACCCGCGATGCGAAAATTCGGCGGCACTTTCCAGCCGCGTTCGCCCTTGTACTTGAAGCGGAGGACCAGCATGGCGAGGCTGTTGAAGGTAAAACTCCAGATCACGCCAAATGCGTAGGCTTCGCCGAGCACGTAGACGTTGCCACGGCTGGCCAGGATGGTGAACAACTGCAGCAAGACGATCAGATTGATGATCCGGTAGGTAGTGCCAAAACGGGGGTGCGGCTGGCGGAACCAGTCGGTGAGCACGCCATCTTCAGAGACGCGGTTTAAGACTCCGTTGGAACCAATGATGGCGGTGTTGACGGCTCCGGAGAGGATGAGGAACCCGACCACAACCACGAAGGCGCGAAAGGCGAGCCGAAGCAGTTGCGGTCCCCACATGTACATGGCGAGCCCGGCGACGAGGTTGTCTTTGTAGATGGGTACGCGCACGGAGTCGGGAATGATCATCACGAACAACAGAGCGGTCAGGCCGGTAAAAACGAAACTATAGATGGCGATGATGATCGCCGCCCGTTTCAGGTTCTTCAGCTTGGGGTGAGCGAGTTCGCGGTTGACCTGGGCGAGCGATTCCTCGCCGCTCATGGCCAGCACGGAGTGTCCAAAAGCAATCAATATGCCGAAGAAGCCAAACAACCGGGCCAGATCCTGGTCGGCATAGCTGTGCCTGAGGAAGCCCAGTGATTCCGGGGAAAAGTGGAGATTTTGCGGGGTTGGCAGGGGGACGGGCTGGTATCCATTTTTGGCCAAGGTGAGGGCCGACCAAGCCAGCAGCATGACCACCATCACGGTGGTGATCTGCATGACGCGCAGCGCTTTTTCGCTGGACTCCTGAATCCCCTTGGTGTTCTGCCACCAGTAGTAAAGGGTGACGGCAACACCAAAAGCCACGGCAGTCCCGTTTACATTGAACCTGGGTGTACCGTGAAACAAGGAATGGACGGCTTGCGGGATCCAGCCGTGGGTGTCGGCGGTGATGAAGACGTCATTGATCAGGCCGGCGATGTATTGTCCCGCCGACACGCCGGAGATGGGGCCGGTCAGGATGTAGTCGAACATGAGGGCAGAGACGCTGATTTTGGCGAGCGTCCCGCCCAAAGCTTCTTTTACGACACGATATACGCCGCCGCGCACGAACATGGAACAGCTCTCAACGTAGACAGCGCGCACGGTGAAAGAGAACAGCATGACGCCGACGATGAACCAGGGGGCGGATTTTCCGACGGCCTGCTCGGCGATGCCAGCGGCGTAAAAGGCGGAAGAACCCAGGTCGTTGAGCACAATCGCGGCGGCTCGCCAGTAAGAAATAAAGGTGAGCATGACCGAGGTCGCGACGACGATGCGAACCCGTTTGGAAGTGGGGCTCTCGGGTTGGAACGAAGAGGCCATCCAGGCAAAGGCATTAGGATCAGTGGTGTTCGGAGTCGTCCGCGCCCAGCAGAGTCTCGATGTCTTCAATGCCGGTGAGGATCAGCACGAGGGTGGCGCCGATGCCGCCGATGAAGAACATGGCCTCAAGCACGCGGATTGCGACCGTGACAAACACACTCATACGCTTCTAATGTTAGCTGATACGCGGAATCCCGCATAGGCGGAAGTGAAAAGAAGACCACGAGCGAGGTTTGGGCGCGTGGCAGCGCGGTCTGAGGAGCGCAGTTTGGTATCCTACCGCGTGCGGCAGATACATAAGAGTGCATGGTTTCTGGTGCTGCTGTCGGCCAGCCTGCAGATTCTGATTTTTCCGTTACCTGATCTGTACCTGCTTTGCTGGGTGGCGGTTGCGCCACTGCTGATGGCGCTGTTGCGGGCGCGGCAGCCCGATACCTTGCAGCTCCGGGCAGGAACCAAGCTGCTTCCGGCCGGACCCTGGCAAGGATTTGTGCTCGGGTATGTGTGCGGAATCCTGTGGTATGCGGGTACGTGCTACTGGATTTACCACACCATGCACCAGTACGGCGGGGTGAATGCGCCAGCGGCGGTAGGCATCCTGATTCTGTTCTGCCTGTACCTGGCGCTCTACCACGGCGCGCTGGGGCTGTTCATCAGCCTGCTGGCGGGAGATAGCCCGTTCAGCCGGCGGGCACTGCTGCTGTCGCCGGTAGTGTGGGTGGGGGTGGAGCTGGCGCGAACCCGCATCACGGGATTTCCGTGGGACCTGCTGGGTATCGCGCAGGTGGACAACATTCCCATGGCGCGGATCGCCACGGTTACGGGCGTGTATGGTTTGTCGTTCGAGATCATGGTGGTGAATGCCGCGCTGGCGGCAGCGTTCCTGGTGCGGCGGGACAAGCGCAACCCGTTGCTGGTGGCGGCGCTGAGCGCGGCGGTTGTATTGCAGGCGGGGCGCTGGACCAGTCCTCCGCCTTTACCCACGGATCACACGGCCCGCCTGGTGCAAGAGAATGTGCCCATTCTGGAAGGCGGGGAGTGGACGAAAGAATATTTTGACCAGACACTGCGCGAGTTGTCGGGGCTAAGCCTGAATCCGCCGGGCGCCCATGCACAGCATGCGGATTTGATCGTGTGGCCGGAATCGCCGGCGCCGTTTTATACCAGCGACCCGATTTTCCGCGATGCGGTCAGCAACATGGCGCGCCAGGCGCAGACGTGGGTGGTGGCGGGGGCGTTGGGCATCCGGAATGCGAACCAGACACCCGAGCAGGCGACGAAGTTGTACAACTCCGGAGTGCTGGTGAGCCCAGGCGGGGAATGGGTGGGGCGCTATGACAAGGTGCACCTGGTGCCCTTCGGCGAATATGTTCCTTTCCGGCGGGTTTTTGCGTTTGCCGCGGGATTGACCAAGGAAGTGGGCGATTTTTCACGGGGGACGTCGCGCCTTCCGCTGGAGGCGGACGGGAGCAAACTGGGAGTGTTTATCTGTTACGAGTCCGTCTTCCCGGATGAGGTGCGGCAGTCTGCGGCGCAAGGGGCGCAGGTGTTCGTGAACATCTCCAATGACGGCTGGTACGGCGATAGCGGCGCTTACGCCCAGCACTTGAAGCAGGCGCGTATGCGAGCGGTGGAGAACAACCGCTGGCTGCTGCGGGATACGAATACCGGGGTGACGGCCTCGATTGATCCCTACGGGCGCGTCGTGGCCAGCGCGCCGCGCAAGGTGCGTACAGCTCTCGAGGCCCCCTACGCCTTATCGAGCGTAACCACGTTCTATACCCACCATGGCGACTGGTTCGCGTACCTGTGTGCGATAATTTCGCTGGGGGCGCTCCTGTTGCGTCTCTCATTCCGCAGAAGGACAAAGCAATGATCATGGACGAACAACTGGAACGGGACTACACGTTTTTGAAGGACAAAGTTCGCGACCTCCGGGAGTACCTTTGACGCGGACAAACTCCGCCAGCAGCTAGCCGAAATCGAAAAAAAGGCCGCGGACCCCAAGCTCTGGGCCAATCCCCAACAATCGCAGATCGTGATGCGCGAGAAGAAGCGCCTGGAGGAGGTGTTGTCCACCGAGGCGGACCTGGTGCGGCGGGGAAACGACATTGCCACTTATTTTGAGCTGGCCCGGGAAGGGGAAAATGTAGATGCCGAATTGCGGCGGGAGATTGATTCCTTGCGCCTGCTGGTGGAACGTCTGGAGACGGAGAGCCTGCTGTCGGGGGAGAACGACGCGCGCAACGCGATCGTGACCATTCATCCGGGCGCGGGTGGAACCGAGTCGCAGGATTGGGCGGACATGCTGCTGCGCATGTATCTGCGATGGGCGGAGCGCCAGGGCTTCCAGACCATTCTTAACGATTACCAGCCGGGGGAAGAGGCAGGGCTGAAGTCGGCGACTTTCACGGTGAACGGTGAATACTCCTTCGGGCTCCTGATCAGCGAGATCGGAGTGCACCGCCTGGTGCGGATTTCGCCCTTCGATCAGGCCAAGCGCCGGCATACTTCGTTCGCCAGCGTGTTTGTGTCGCCGGAAATTGACGAGAGCATTGAGGTGGACATCAAGCCGGATGATTTGCGGGTTGATACCTACCGGTCGAGCGGCAAGGGCGGGCAGCACGTCAATACGACCGACTCGGCGGTTCGGATCACACACAATCCGACGGGCATCGTGGTGAGCTGCCAGAACGAACGTTCGCAGCACAAGAACCGCGAGCGGGCGATGAGCATGCTGCGGTCGAAGCTCTATGAATTCGAGCTGGAGAAGAAACGCGCGGCTACGAAGAAGATCGAGGATTCGAAGCTGGACATTGATTTCGGATCGCAGACCCGGTCGTACGTGCTGCAGCCCTATCGCATGGTGAAGGACCACCGTACCAAGGTGGAAGTTGGCGACGTGGACCGTGTGCTGGACGGGGATTTGCAGCCGTTCATCGGCGCGTACCTGCGCATGCGGCGGGGAGAGAAGTCGGCGTGAAGTCGCGCGAGGCAGCCCCCAAGCTCGGCCGCCGGTTCGAGCAGGCGCTGCTGTTTGCTTGCCGCAAGCACGCCGGCCAGGTTCGCAAAGGTACGCGGATTCCGTATGTTGCGCACCTGTTGGGTGTGGCCGGCCTGGTGCTGGAGGCGGGTGGGGATGAAGACCTGGCAATCGCGGCGCTGCTGCACGATGTGGTGGAAGACTGCGGTGGCGCTCCCATGCTGAAGGAAGTTCGTCGGCGCTTCGGCAAGCGCGTGGCGCATGTGGTCGCGGGCTGCACCGATTCGGACACCTATCCCAAGCCGCCGTGGCGCGGGCGCAAGGAAAAATATCTCAAGCACCTGCGGACTGCGGATGCCGATGTGCGCCTGGTTTCCGCGGCGGACAAAGTGCACAATGCCCGGGCCATCCTGACCGATTATCGCGAGATCGGGGAACCAATCTGGGAACGGTTCCAGGGAAAACGAGAGGGTACGCTTTGGTACTATCGAGAGTTGGCGAAGGAATCTCGCCGCAGAAAACCCACCTGCCTGGGGAGGGAACTGGGGCGAGTGGTCAGCGAACTGGAAGCCGTGGCTGCTCGGGGAAGGCGATCCATCCGCCCACGGGCGAGCCACAGGAGGAAGTAGAGGTAGTGCAGTATGCCGCGCATGATTGACCTCATCCGCGCGTCGGCTGTGCCAGCGAACCTGATGCAAGCCGCCGCCCGAGGCGCACTCTCCATTCCGCCGCGCGAGATGATCGAAATCCTGGTCTACCTGGCCAATCACAACAAGGTATTCAGCGAGCAGGCGGGGCTGACGCTGGCCGGCTGGGAGGAGGCGTCGTCACAGGCAGCGGCCGCCGATCCCAACACCCCGAAAGAAGTGCTGGAGTACCTGTTTGCTCCCAAGAATCTGCGTCCCATTCTGCTTCCCGCGCTGCTGGAGAACCCGTCGGTCGGGGAGGACTTGCTGGTGGAGTTGGCGGCGACCGGATCCCGCGAAGTGGTCGAGATGATGTTGAAGAGCGCGCGGGTCAAGGGCTCACAGGAGATGCTGAATTCGCTGTGTTTGAACCCGAATCTGACGGGCAACGAAGCGACCGAGATCGGCAACCAGCTTGCGTCGGGAGGGTTCGAGGCTCCGCCTACAGAGCCGCAGCAACCCGATCCGCCGGCGGGAACTGAGGAGGTACTGGCGGAAGCAGCGGGAGAGCAGACGGGCGGACCGGAAGACGTGCTCGATGAAAGCCTGACCGCGTATTTCGCCGAGCACGCCGGCGAGATCTCAGCCGAGCAGGACAAACCGTTTCAGCCGATTGGCGGAATTTACGAAGACCTCGATCCGGACGCGGAAGAGCCGCTCGCCGAGGCAGCGCCGGTGACGAGTGGGCCATCCTCGCCGCCAGCGACCGCTGCGGCAACACCGAGGAAAGCTCCCGTCACCAAGAAACCACATACCGGCCTGGAAACGGAACGGGGCAGCGCTCTACAGAAGATTGCCAAGCTGGATGTCAAGGCGCGCATACAACTGGCCATGAAGGGGAACAAGGAAGAACGTTCGTTGCTGATTCGCGACGGTAGCAAGGTAGTGGCGCTGGCGGTGCTGGAATCGCCGAAAATTGGCGACAGCGAGGTCGAGAAATTTGCCACCCAGAAGAACGTGCTGGAGGCCGTGCTGCGTGGCATCCCCATGAAGCGGCGCTTCGCCAAGCACTATGGCGTGGTGCGCAACCTGGTATTCAACCCTCGCACCCCGCTGGACGTGTCGCTCGGCCTGATGAAGCACATCCTGGGGCATGATCTGAGGAACCTGGCGGGGAACAAAGAGGTCTCGGACACGGTGCGTAAGCTGGCGCTGAAAATGTTCAAGGCGAAGACGGATAGCAGCAAGAAGGGCAGCGTCTAAGCAGGGGAAGGTTCAAAGCTGGCTTCAGGAGCCTGGTCTGGTTACAATGTTCCCGCTATGGCCTCCGTGCCCCGGTTGGACCCCATCACGGACCTGCTGAGACGCTCCAGGACAATTGCGGTCGTGGGACTTTCCAACAGTCCGCTGCGGCCGAGTCACGGAGTTTCCGCCTACATGCAAACCCAGGGATACCACATCGTTCCGGTGAACCCCAAGATTGACGAGGCGTTGGGCGAAACATCGTACCCGTCGCTGCTCGAGGTGCCGGAGAAGATCGACATCGTGAACATCTTCCGCCGTCCGGACGCGGTGGAAGAGATTGTCGATCAGGCCATCCAACTCAAGGTTCCAGCGATCTGGATGCAGGAATCAGTGATCCACGAAAAGGCGGCGGAGAAGGCGCGCAAAGCGGGAATCTTTGTGGTGATGGACCGGTGCATTTTGCAGGAGCACAAAGCGCGGTTTGGGTAGGATTTCCTTCGATACATCCTGACATTATACAGATAGACATATTCGTGTATAATGAGACATCAGAGCGGCCCGTAATATGGGTGGGTTCGAGCCGAAGAGACGTGCGTGGATTTCCTCGTGAGGTCCGGCGCGACATCGGCCACGCCCTCTATGCCGCGCAGCAGGGTGAAACCGATCCATCGGCCAAGCCATTGCGAGGTTTCAGCGGAGGGTCGGTGCTTGAGATTATCGCCCAGCACCGCGGCGACACATGGCGGGTCGTGTACACCGTTCGGTATGCGGAGGCGATCTACGTTTTGCACGCTTTTCAGAAGAAATCGCGACGAGGCATCGCCACTCCGAAGAAAGACATAGAGCTTATCCAGCAGCGGCTCGGCGAGGCCGGGCAACTGCGCCGGGAAAGGCAAAACTAACGTGTCCACAAGAGCTAAGAAACGCGCTGGTTCGAGGATCAGGGTAGAGAAGAGCAGCGGGAATGTTTTTGCCGACCTGGGCCTTCCCCATCCGGAGCAGGAACTCTTGAGAGCCAAGCTCACCCTGCAGATTTACCGGCTCATCAAACGCCGGGGCGTGACCCAAGCCGAAGCCGGCAAGATCCTGGGCATCAAACAGCCGCACGTGTCGGCCTTGATGCGCAACCGCTCCGGCGCCTTTTCAGTGGAGCGCCTGATGGACTTTCTCACCGCTTTGGGACAAGACGTCGAGATCACCGTCCGGCCTACACGCAAGCCACACGGCGAAGTGTCCGTGGTCGCGTGAGGCGCCTCGACCGTAGGTCGTTGAGAAAGGCCCCAAATCTCGAAAGGCGCGAGATGTGGGGCGCCCGGCCAAGCTGTAGCGCCGGCCCTTCGACTGCGCTCAGGGCAGGCTAGCCGGCCAGCGCTCGTTTCTGTTTACTATCCAGTACCGGGTACCCCCCTCCCCCCCATGCGGTCTTTGAGAACAAAGGGTTTATGGGAACGATGTTTGGTTTCAAAGGGCTTAGAGGCAAAATCCGTCAAACACAGGGCTTAGCGGAACTCAGCCTTTGGTACCCCAGCAATTAGCAGCTAGCAGTTAGCAATTTGCACCACGCGCTGCGCGCTTGGGGTGGGCAGACCGGATCCCGGGTGTTTCCTGTCGAAGTTTTCAAGAGCATTCGGTCGCCAGGGTAGGGCTCGGACGACAGGGGGGTGTGGCCGGGGCTGCGGTGCATGCATCCGGCTAGGGTCCCTTATATCCAGTATGACGATGGCGCGCGTGGGCAAAATTCATTGCTTACTCCTGAGCTATGTAGTTTGTTTTACTATCTACTTTAAGCATAGCACATTGGAGAGGGTAAATGGGACATGGAGGAGGATTTTATATTTGGTTTGGGGTGAGGGGGTTGGAAGGAAATGGGAGGGTTTGGGGGCTTGACAGGTTGGCGGTTCAAGTCACAACTCCGGCAGGATGCGAAACGCGCGTTTGCGGGCGGAGCGGTACACGGAGAAATCTCGCTGGTCGAGGGTGAAAATGGTATCGATCCCGTCCCGATCGGCGAGGTAGACCAGGGCGGCGTCCGCCAGTTGGGGGCGAATGTCGGCATACTTCTTCATCACCTCGGCAATCGCCGTGGCCTCCGGGCTGGCCAAAGGCAGCAGTTCCACAAAGCCGCTGCCGAGGCTGTTGAGAAGTTGCTGAACGGCACGCGGGTCCCGCCGGAGCAGCCAAGCGGCTTCGGTAATCACCGGCCAGCAGGAAAACAGAGGACCGGGCAGATGGCGAAGCGCGTCCACGCACACGGCATGATGCTGGTCTTGCGCGGAAAGAATGGCAACCAGCGGACCGGTGTCGAGGAGGACTCGCCTCACTTGCTTTTTCCGAAGTCCGCAAAATACCGTGGATTGGTGCTGAGGTCCCTGGGGGCGCGCCGTACACAGCCGATCAATCCGGCCTCCCGCGCCAGTTCGTAGGCAGGGCGCGCCTCGGCGGTTTGCCCCAGATAGCTCTCGAGCGCCTCGCGGACGAGCTCTGACTCGGGCTTGCCTTGCATCCGTGAGTGGCTACGGAGGCGTTGCCCCAGAGTCTCAGGAATACGGATGGTGATGCGGTTCGAGGCCATGTCAGACATTATAGCATAGTTGTCAGACAGGGTGAGGTTTGGGCAAAGGGCGGGAAAAACGGGGACACCCGGCCAAAGGGGTTAGCGGCAAAATCCGGAGCCCTTTTGGACTTAGCAGGGCCGCGAGAGCGGCAAAAACATTACCCTGAACCGGTAGTTGCAGAATTGCCAGGAAACGTTCCGTCTGTCCCCGGGTTTGCCACAGCTTCCCGTCCCCGTATTTCCACCAGATTTGTCGTGGAGGATCTCAGCGCATACCGTCCAGCAACACTCCGATCGCCTGAGAGAAAGAGTACGCCACCTTCTGTAAACCCTCGTCTTTTAAATGCATTTCAGTCATAGTGTTGTCACTGTCACAATTCAAAAGGGCGATGAGCTCCCCTTTTGCAGAGTTTATTGGAACACTCATAAAGCACTTAACTGACTTACGTATTTTCTTTAGCTCTTCGTCGGCAATCCCCCAGTGGGGTCCCATGCCTTCCTCGTTGGGCAGAGTCGGATCACATAAAACAAGTTTCTTGTGAAGCCAAGCTTGACCTGCGCATCCCGTTCCTATATCTACACTAATATTCTTATCTTGATCTTCGGCGTTGAAACCGTATTCATATTTAATCTTCAAGTGCTTCTGGTCGGGATCAGGCAGCATTACGTGGGTGCGGATATGCTCCTTCGGTGCCTTTGCAGCCTGAAGGATTGAAACAGCTGCAGCGCGTAAGAGCTGGTTTACTATGCCTTCATAAATCGCAGTTGCTTGACGTTTGTCGTAAACTTTCTTCAACCAGAAGTCTGCACCAGCTGTGGCAACTAGAAGAATGCCTGCCACCACTACCCACCGCCAACGTTGTGTGAGTGCAGCGGAATGCGCCCATACTGCCATGACGACGAGCAGCAGGTTTATTGCAACAGCTATAACGCTGTAGTAGCTAACGATAAAACTGCGTGATTTGTCGCCAAGGGACATAGCTTCTCCTGCCCCGTCATAGATTCCCCCTCGTAGCTACGCTATATAACGCAACTGCTGAGAATAAGCAACACTTGTTCAATGCTTTCCAAGACTAAACGGTAGTGGCAGCAATTCGTTCAAATTGAAGATTCGCTCCTCGTTGTTGTCGCAAATAAGAATTTCAGCGTCCGGTGCGAGTTCAACCATCCACTGCCGACACGCCCCGCAGGGAAGGCGCGATTGGACCCCCCGCTTGTTCGAATCAATACAAGCAATAGCGACACCTCTTATTTTGTGGTCACCCTGCACTACGGCAGACGCAAGTGCTGCTCGTTCAGCACAGAGACTCAGGCCATAGCTGGAGTTCTCGACATTAGCACCAACGTACGTTGAATGCTTACCGAGGATGGCAGCGCCAACTCGAAAATGTGAATAAGGCGCGTAGGCATGTTTTGCTGCCTCTCGTGCCATTCTGATGAGGCGGCTTCGCTCTGCTGGTTTGAGCTTTATTTTCACCTGGATCCTTGTATGAGTGTACTCGACGGACTTTCACGGAGCAAAGCTGAGCCACCCGCCCGTCTACATCACGGCATGAGCGCATTAAGATCGCCGATCAACTTCTCCATTCGCCCCAACGCTTCATTGAAGCCGGGAAGTTTTGCACCGTCGTCTCCTCTTTGAAAGAGCCGTTCCGCCGGCTGCTCGTGATTAAACTCTGGGCGCCGAGGTGGCAGAATCGCAAAATGTGCCTGCGCTTCTTTGACAACACGCTCGGGAGCACCCGCAGGTTTTGCCGCAGGCATTTGCTCTTTGCCCCGTAGGTCGTAAGTCTCGTCCACGAGCGCCACGTAGAAATCTCTACCCAGCACATCTTCTATATCGGCTTCCGCCTGTCCGGTGTAATTGTCTAGGGTCAACAGGTGTTTGTCTTCCAGACTTTTCCGGACGTGTTCGATTTTCTGTTTGTGACCCGCTTGAACATCCACAATAGCCGCAATATGCAGGTTGTTCCCACGGAACAGCGACACGAAACCGGGAATCCGGTCAATGCCACGAACCGAGCAGATGACCCACCGATAATCGAGACCGGGCTTTCCAGCCTTTTGCGATTGGCGTGAGAACCACTTAAGATAAAGCAAATCGGAAGGCCCTTCGACAAGAAGAGTGTGTTTTCCAACAAACAGAGTCTGCGTTATCTCGTAATCGAGCACTCGCTGTAGCGGCGACACTGTATCGGGGTCTGTGCTCAAGACATCCGTGCTCACCTTTGTTCCCAGTAAGTGCTCGACTTCTTGGTCTTTCTGTTTCTCCTTCTTCACGACATCCTCTACGGTTCGAGCCGATAGTAAATCGTCGGCGTTGATCATGAATGGGGAGTGGGTCGTATAAATCACTTGGTAGTAAGGACGAAGCTGCTCGTTGATGTAACGGAGCAGGTCGGCTTGCGCCCGCGCGTGGAGAGACAAGCCCGGCTCATCCAAGAGAATAATCAGATTGTTGCCATAAGTCTGCTGTAGTTGGTTAAACCAAACAAGGAAAGAGAAGAACCAGACGAAACCGCTGCTCCGGTCATCGAAACTCGTGTCTGCTCGATGGCGGCGGTTGTCAATCCTCGTGCGGAAAATCCAACCGGAGTTGAACGGCGCTGGGTCTCCCGAACGAGCCGCATCCAACCTCATGTCTACATCGAGATGCTTGTTCTGCGACCAATATCTGAAAATCATATCGGTGACTTGGTTTGATACGGCCCGCAGCTTCGAATTGAACTCTTCGTAGGTTCCCGACCCATGGACTTTATCTAAACTGGTTCCGGCGAGGGCGAGCACCGCCAAAAACACTTGATCTTGGTCGGTTAACTTATTCTGCGTTTTTCGGTTCGCAAGAGTGTCAACTGAGACGATACCTGGCAAAGTTAAGTAGCTATCGAAGTACAAGAACGTAGGCACGCGTTGGTACACTGCTTGAGTAACGGCAGCGTTGACACCGTTGGGATAGCGCTGTTTGAAGGTGTCGAGCAACTTCTGCTGCGAAGCGCCAATTTCCTTGGCTTCGGCCACGGCGTTTTGGATAGACTTGAGATCAAGGCCGCCTGAAACAGCTTTCTCCTCCTCTGATAGTTTCAGCTCGGCTATTAGATGCTTCACGGCAGCCCCGTCGTCCGTTTTCAGTGCGTAATAATTCTTGTTGTCGTAGCCCTTCGTTATCGTAAAGGTGTGGTCTGCAATGACTCCTGCACCAAACTGCTTCTCCAGCGTTGCCAGATCAGATGCGTCCAGTTTCCATTTCGTGGTGACGGCGGGAGGGTTGGCGGGAATCGGCTGATCGGGACGCCATTTCCGTTTGGGATAGTCGCTCGCGGGTTCGAACTGTGCCTTGCTCTCGACATCCGGCTTCAGTTTGTAGAGGGCCTTCAAGAGCGCCGTCTTGCCGGATTCGTTCTTGCCGACGAGACAGGTGACATCCGTGATTGGAAATTCGGTAGAGTCCTCAACACAGCGAAAATCTTGTATGCGAACACTCAGTAGGCGCATGAGACCTCATCCGCTCGTTTCGGTGACGACTTTTACAGAGGAGTGACTGCCCCTAAGATAACATGGTCGATCTTGAATTTGCGGTAGTCATGCATTCAACATTATTCCAATCATCCCTATTAAGCCCGCACGCCGGTTGCCACCATCTTTCCGAACTGCTATCGAACCAGAAGAGGCTTCCACTTGCGGAGGGTGCAGGTTACGCCGAGCGCAGCTAAATTCGGTGCGAGAGTTGCAGCTTTACATGCAAAGGAGCGGCCCGGTGGAATCCGCCTCTGCATTCATCGCTTCTGGATTCATCGATGAGAAGATCAAGGAACTTGGGGACTGGCGCGGGAAGA
>JBGPJK010000084.1:0-15132 GCA_041485425.1 Terriglobia bacterium
ATCCCTTGCGGGCCTGCATCAACAGGTAGGGTGCGTTGGTCATCGATTCCATGCCGCCAGCAACCACCACGGAACTGTTTCCCGTCTGGATCGCTTGCGCTGCGAGTGCGACCGCTTTCAATCCGGAGCCACACACCTTGTTTACGGTCATGGCACCTACCTCGGGCGGCAGACCGCCAAAGATCGCCGCCTGCCGCGCCGGGTTCTGTCCCAGCCCGGCGGAGAGCACGTTGCCCATGATGCATTCATCCACCTGCTTGGGATCGATCTTGGCGCGCTGCACCGCCTCGCGCACGGCAATCGCACCCAGTTGGGTGGCACTCAGATCGGACAAACTTCCCTGGAATTTCCCCACGGGCGTGCGGCAACCGGAGATGATGACAATCTCGTCCAAAGCAGCCATAGATGTGCTCCTGCGATGATTTTGTAACCTTCAATTATAGATGGGCGCGGCGCGGAAAAGTTGGAATTTGCCGACCGCACGGCGGTGATCACGATGACACAAGCCGGAACAAGGTTTCGATGTTTCCGGCAACGGACACCACAGCGATCGGAGGGGAATTCTCGGTTGGAACGAGGCCCGACTCTCTTCGTCAGCGAACAAAATTCTCCTCCAACCATCTCCGGTGACTTTGGTGTATGGGTCGCATGCGCTCGGAAACGCATTTTTTTTCTTGACATCACTTTTTATTGACTCTATACATTCAAACAGTTGCAACTGAAGACCGTTGCACAGTCCATGAAAAATGGAAGGGAGAATAGTTCAATGGCAACCAAGAAGAAAGCAGCAAAAAAGGGCGGCAAGAAGAAACACTAAAAGCCCTTCAGCAGAAAGCAAACCGGGGGACGCGCAAAAGCGTCCCCTAAGTTTTTTGGCGTCGATTGGAACACCTGAAGCAAAACCCACCACGGAGACACAGCGGCACGGAGAAAACAAGAATGGGTTTTCTTCTCTGTGTCTCCGTGGCAGCGGTTGGCGGGAGCAGGCTACTGGTTGCGGATGGTCGGGGCTTTCTTGACGCCGGCCGGGCTATAAAGCCGCTTCTCGGTGGCGGGGCAAAGATTGCGGTAGGGGCAAAAGCTGCAATGGAAGCCGGGTTTGGGGTCGAACTCTCCCGCCGCGATGTTCGCCGCGACTTCTTCGATTTTCGCCTTGGCTTCTTCCAGTTGGATAGGGCTGCGGTGCGAAATCACCGGACTGTTCTCTTCCAGGTTGTAAAAAACCAGCCGGTCGGCCTGGTAACCCCACTTGGCACGCGCTGCTAGAGCATAGATGGAAAGCTGCAAGCTCTCGTCGGCATCTTCCTGCGATCGGGGTTTGCCGGTTTTGTAATCGGTGATGACCACGTGGCCGTCGTCCAGCCGATCCACGCGATCAATGCGCCCGGCCACGGTGGCGCTGCCGATCTGCACCTGGAAGGACTCCTCCGTGTGCAGCACCTCGGGCGCGGCATCGTGCCGGCAGGCCACCAGGAAATCGCGCAACTGTGCGATTCCTTGCTGCTCGTAAAGTTCGAACTGGTAGCGATCCTGGATGCCGGCCGCGGCCAGGTTGGCGCGGAAAAACTCAACCAGGGCATCGTCCGCCAATGGGCGCTCACCGCGCACCGAGTCGTAGTAGGCGCGCAACACCAGGTGCATCGCCGCCCCGTAGTGGATGGCGGCGGGAGCCTTGCGGGGGATGTTCCACTCGCGTTCCAGCTTGAACTGCAGAGGGCACAGGTCGTAGCTGGCAACCGCCGTGGCGCTCAGTCTGGCGTTGAGGTTGAGCACGGGTGGCAAGGAAATCCACTCGCTGGTGCGTGACGCCGAGCTCACGGTGGAGGCGCCGCCGAACATGTCGGTCTGAAAGGCGCGCGCGTTGCGCGGGCGCAGCCAACGGCTGAGACTCGAATCCTTCAGCAGATCGCGCAAGTAACCGGCCGGGGTGGTGTCTTTTCCTCTCCCCTGCCGGGCGTAGATAGTGAGGGAGTCGCGGGCGCGGGTCATGGCAACGTAGAACAGCCGGCGTTCCTCCTGGTCATGCAGTACCTTGCCCTCACCCTGGGCAACGGAGTCGGGATCGCGCAACTCGCTGGGGAACTCCACCAGCGGTTCCTTGTAGGACGAGGGGAACGAATTGGAATTGGCGCGGAGAATGAACACGTGATCGAACTCCAGCCCCTTGGCCGCGTGCGCGGTGATCAAATGGACGGCGTTCTCGTCGTGCGAGGGCATGGGGATGGCACCGCGGGCCTCACGGAAATAATCGAGGTACTCGACCAGTTCGCCAATCTCCCCCGTCCTGGTGATCGGCTTTTCCTCCCACTTGGCGACGAACTCCAGCACCGCACGCAGCGGTCGGGAACTGCCATCGAGGGCAAAGCGGCGAATGATGATCTCCAGCGCCGCTCCGCTCTTGACGCCAGCGCGGACGATTTCCTCTCGCGCCTGCTGCACAGTTTCCAGCACGGCCATACCGCCTTCGATCCGCGCCAGAACGGAAGCCACACCCGCATCTCTTGCCTCCCGTGGGACTGCCCTCATGCCGGCGCGCAGCTTCTCTGGATCAATGGCGAACTGGGGCAACGCGGCCACCCGGAACAGGCTCGCCCCGTCATTGACGGAGACCACGGCGCCCAGGCAGGCAAACAGGTCGCGCACCTCGGGCGTGTCCATCACGTCCATGTTCTCGATGGAGAAGGGAATGCCCTGCTCGGCCAGTTCTTCCGCCAGCGGGTCGCGATGGGAATGCTGCCGGTAAAGCACGGCAAAATTCTTCCACGCACAACGCGACTCTTTCTTTTTCTGGAGGATGGCATTTACCAGGTCGGAGCACTCCACTTCTTTCGCCGTGAGCAGCGCACTGTCAACCGGAACACTCGGCAACTCCCTGCCCTGCCTGACCGCCTCCTCTTCTCGCGCTGAAACCAGCGGCGCACGCCGATACGGGAACGTGAAGCCCTTCCCTGCGGGGAAGATGTCCGGATTCTTGGCGATCAGGGCGAAGGCGCACTTGAGGATGGGCGTGGTCGAGCGCCGGTTCTTTTCCAGCACAACCAGCTTCGCGCCGGGAAAATGTCGTTGGAAGAGGCCGAAGGCGGCACTGGATGCCCCGCGGAAACGGTAGATGGCCTGGTCGGGATCGCCGACGGCGAGCACGTTCCGCTCATCTCCCGCCAGTTTCTGAAGAATCTTGACTTGAGCGAAGTTGGCATCCTGAAACTCGTCCACCAGGATGAAGCGCGCTCGCCTGCGTTCATGCGCGAGCAGCCCGGCGTCCTGCTGGAGCAGCGCATGCGCGTGCGTGATCATGTGGCCGAAGGTGCGGAGGTTCTCTTGCCGCAGCATGCGCTCGACCGTCGCGAAGACGCCGGCGATTTCCCGGCAACGCCCGAGCACCTCCTCGTCGCTGAGAACGTCTTTCGACTTGCCCACACGCGGGATGGGCAACTCGCCGCGCCCGAGACGGCTGACGTATTCGGCGTACTTCTCCGGGCCGACCAATTCGTCGTGGCAACGCCGCATGAAGTCGAGCAGGTCGTCGAGAAACTGGCTGACCTTCGCAGCCCGGACAAAGTAGTTGAGGTGCAGTTCGCGGATGCGCTTGCGCAGATAGATCCAGAGGTCTTTGTCGTCGAGCACGCCGAATTGCTTGCCGCAGCGGATGAGCAGGTTATTGCAGTAGGCGTGAAAAGTAGTGACCTGCAGGCTTGCAGTATCCGTTCCGTGAAGTTCGGCCTGTACCCGCTCCCGCATCTCGCGGGCCGCATTCTCGGTGTAGGTGACGGCAAGGATTTCTCCGGGGAGGACCTGAACCTCACGGATCAGCCGGGCAATGCGCCGCGTGAGGACGGTGGTTTTTCCTGTGCCCGCGCCGGCCACCACCAGCATGGGGCCATTCCCGTGCTCTACCGCTTGCCGTTGGTGTTCGTCAAGCTCGAACGCCGGCGGACGCGGGATGGGTTTAGGGGCTGCCACTCGGCAGGAGCATACCAGAGAATGTTGAGGATATTCTGGTAGCGATTACCCACCCACTTCGGACACCGCCACCGCCGTTGCCGCAATTGCCGCTGTCTCGGCACGAAGAATGGTGTTGCCCAGAGATGCGGACTTCCACCCCGCCACACTGAACATTTCCAGCTCAGCTTCCGTCCAGCCGCCTTCGGGCCCGAAGGCGAGCACAACGTCGCCGCCCGCCGGATGCGATTCGAGAACGTCCCTCAGCATCACCGCTTGTTCCGATTCCGCCAACGCGATGCGGGTGATGCCCGGCAGGGCCACTGCATCTTTGAACTTCATGGGCTGCGAAACTTCCGGTGGGATGGCACGCCGGGACTGCTCGGAAGCTTCACGGGCAATCCGTTGCCAGCGCTCTGCGCGTTTGGCGGCCGCCGCGGCGAGGTGGGCTTCAGTCCGGTGAGCAACCACGGGAACAATGCGAGCCACTCCCAGCTCGGTGCACTTTTCGATGGCCCATTCCATCCGATCAAACTTGAAGATGGAGAGAACCAGCGTGATGTTGGAGCTGGAGGCGGCCGGAATTTCCTCGCCCAGCTCGAACTCGACCCGATCGTGAGCGACGCTGATGATGCGTCCGCGGCGGACGGTTCCATCGGCGGCGATGTCGAATTCCTGGCCAACGCGGGCGCGGAGCACGCGGGCTAGGTGCTCGGCGTGCGCGCCCACCAATGCAGCGCGGTTGCCCGAGACTTCGTCGGCGATCCAGCGGCGGCGGGTCATATTCTCAAATTGTCATCCTGAGCGGAGCGGCCCATTCGCTTGCGAATGGACCGCGGAGTCGAAGGACCCCTACCACGTCTGATGCCGGCACGACTGCATCAAGGCATTCTGACAACACATTCTGATCTCAACAAGGAACCCAGGGAGAATTCCCCGCGGCAGTCTCGGATGAGTCTACCTCGCAGGGGTCCTTCGACTCCGCAGCGACTTCACTGCGTGAAGTCCGTGCTCCGCTCAGGATGACAGCGGAGGGTGCTCTTATCCGAAAATGTCTTTCACCTTGCCCAGGAGCGTGCGTCGTTGCGGCTTGTTCTCGACCCGCGTGATTCCGTCCAGTTCCTGCAGCAGTTCGCGCTGACGCTTGGTCAGCTTACTCGGGGTTTGCAAGCGGACTTCCACGAACAGATCGCCCTTGCCGTGGCCATTCAGCACCGGCACGCCCTTGCCACGAATGCGCAGGGTGGTGCCCGACTGCGTCCCCTCCGGGATTTTCAGCGTGTGTTCGCCTTCCAGGGTGGGTACGACGATTTCGGTGCCCAGCGTCGCCTGGGTAAACGAGATCGGCATCACGCAATACAGGTCGTTTCCCTCGCGTTCGAAGAAGGAGTGCTCCTTGACGTGCAACACGACATAGAGATCGCCGGAAGGCCCACCGTAGGCGCCGGCTTCGCCCAGTCCCGCAAAACGGATGCGGGTACCGTCTTCCACGCCGGCAGGGACCTTGGCGTCCACCGTCCGCTGGCGCAGCACGCGCCCTTCTCCCTTGCACTTCTGGCAGGGATCGGTAATTACACTGCCCGTACCCTGGCAGGTGGGGCAGGTGCGGGCGATACTGAAGAATCCCTGCTGGTAGCGCACCTGGCCGCGCCCGGCGCAGGAGCGGCAGGTCACCGGGGCTTTGCCCGCAGCGGCGCCTGAACCCCGGCACTCTTCGCACGTCTCGTGCCGGCGAACCGTGACCTTGGTATCCGTGCCGAACACCGCCTCCTCGAACTCGAGGGTGATGTCCTCGCGGAGATCCGCGCCGCGCTGTGCCCGGCTGCGGCGGCGAGAGCCTCCACCAAACATTTCGCCGAAGCCGAAGAAATCGCCGAATATTTCGCTGAAATCCTGGAAAATGGCGGGGTCGAAGCCGGCCGCGGCTCCCGCGGCGCTACTTACCCCGGCATGCCCAAAGCGGTCATACGCGGCCCGTTTGTCGCCGTCGGCCAAAACCGCGTAGGCTTCGCTGGCTTCCTTGAATTTCTCCTCCGCGTCGGGGTTATTAGGATTGCGGTCGGGATGGAACTGCAGCGCAAGCTTGCGATACGCGCTCTTGATCGCCTGCTCGCCAGCGCCACGCGCCACGCCAAGCACTTCGTAGTAATCGCGTTTTCCGTTGCTGGTCAGAATGGCCTTTCCTGGGTCCTTTCAGATTTTCCGGGGGTCTTAGTGCCTGGTGTTGCGCGCTACCTTCACCATGGAGGGGCGCAGCAGCCGATCCTTCAACTTGTAGCCACGCTGCAGTTCCTCCAGGACCTGGTGATCGTCTGCCTCGGTGGTCTCCACCATCTCAATCGCCTGGTGAAGATGCGGGTCGAACGGCTCACCTTTGGCCGGGATGGGACGCAGTCCCAGCTTGGCCAGCGCGTCTTGCAACTGCTTATAGATGAGTTCAACCCCGCCGCGAAACTCTGATTCCTTGGCCGCGCCGGCTTCGACTGCCCGCTCAAAGCTGTCGAGTGTGGGCAGCAACGCCTTGATAGCCTCCGCCAGGGCGTATTCACGGAACTCCTGCTGGTCCCGGGCACTGCGCTTGCGGGCATTTTCAAACTCAGCCTGCAGTCGCGCCAGGCGGTCCAGCAAGGTGTCGCGCTCCGCCTTGAGCTTCTCGAGTTCGGCATCGCGAGGCGCCGCGACGTCAGGCCGCGCTGCTTCTGCGGTCGTGCTTGCCGTTGGCGTCTCTTCAGCGCCCTCGTCCGAGGCCGGCAGTTCGTGCTCCGCGTCCAGTTCCTGGGGCTCGATTTCCGATTTTCCGTTCGTTCTTCCCATAACGCTTCTCACTCAGATTCGTTCAAGAGCTTGTCAAACAGCCGCGCGATGTAGGAAACCGTGGTGATCGCGTGCTGGTAATCGATGCGGGTCGGCCCGATCACGGCCAGCGATCCCATCACTTCCCCGCCCACTCGCACCGGCGCGCCAATCAGTACGAAGTTGCGCATCGAGGGCATGGCCTGGTCCAGGCCAATCACCACCCGCACGGCTTCCTGCTTGGCGTCCAAATAGGCGCCGAGCAGCGCCACGACTTTCTGTTTTTCCTCCAGCGTCTGCAGCAACTCCTGCAGGCGCTGGCGATCTTGCTCGCCGGCCACCAGGTTGGCCGCGCCCTCGACGTAAACCGTCTGCGCCGCATCATCGGCGGCCAGCGCGCCCTGCCGGTAGAGTTGCTCGACCGATGCCATCATCCGGTCGTACTCGCTGCGCTCCTGCTCCAGGCGGCGAGCCAGTTCGGCCCGCATTGCGTCCATGGTCCAGCCGCGGAAATTCTCATTGATGAAGCGCGCGGCGCCATCCAGGTCGGCTTGCGAAAGATCGAGACGCAGTACGCGATCCCGCACCAGGCCCGACCGCGTGACCACGACCGCCAGCACCTTCTGATCGCCCAGCCGCGAGAAGTAAACATGCTCCAGCGCATTCTTGGGTCCGCCGACGGCCACCGCCACTCCGACGTTATGCGAGATCAGCGACAGCACGTGCGAAGTGCGCTCCATGAACTCCTGCACATCGGCGACCCCGTGCAGCGAGTCCTGGATGATGTTCTCGTCCTCATGCGAAAGCCGCGCCTTGCCTGTCAGTTGCTCGACGTAGTAACGGTAGGCTTCCGAACTCGGAACCCGTCCCGCCGAGGTATGAGGCTGTTCCAAAAAGCCGGCATCGGCCAGATCGGCCATCACGTTGCGGATGGTGGCCGGACTCAGGCCTTCGCGGTTGGCACGTGCCAGGGTGCGCGACCCCACCGGTTCCCCGGTAGCAATAAAGGTCTCCACGATGGCGGTGAGAATTTCCCGTTCCCGTTCGCCGATGGGCTGTCCTGACTGCATAATGTTCTTCTGTATCACCTTGAAACAGCCTTGGAAGGCAGCGTGCCAAACGGGACCACATTCTTAAGTATCTTTAGATACAGGCACTTAGATTTGAGAAGCCCGGGATGCCCCCACCATGGATTCTAGGAAGGCAGGGTGCCCCTGTCAAGCATTAGCACTCTCGTCACGGGAGTGCTTGTCCTTGACCAGCCTGCTCTCGGCAGAATAGCTTGGGTTTGGAGATGCACCCATAAAGATGATGCAAACAAGACCTCACGTGGTGGTAGTTGGAGCAGGCGCGTTCGGCGGGTGGACGGCATTGTCCTTACTACGCGCCGGCGCGCGAGTGACTCTGCTCGATGCCTGGGGGCCGGGCAACTCGCGTGCGACTTCCGGAGGAGAGACTCGCATCATCCGTGGTATCTACGGACCGAATTCCCCCTACACCGAGATGACCGCCCGCGCGCTCCCCCTGTGGAGAAAGCACGAGAAAGAGTGGAAGCGGCAAATGCTGGTCCGCACCGGCGTGCTGTGGATGGCGTCGAGCGGCGAAGACAGCTTCGAACGCGGCTCGGTCCAGATGCTGCGCCGGGCCAAGCTGAAGTACGAGGAGCTGCCCGCCCGCGAACTGAAGAAACGCTGGCCGCAGATTAATTTCGAAGGCGTGCACTGGGGAATCTTTGAGCACGATGCCGGGTATCTTTCCGCACGGATCATCTGCCAACTGGTGGTGGAGAAGTTCATCCAGGCAGGCGGCGAGTACCGGCAAGTGGCGGTGCTGCCCGAGGAACTGGAGTCGGGTTCCTGGAAAGCCCTGTCGCTCGAAGATGGCTCAACCCTCGCCGGAGACCGTTACGTGTTTGCCTGCGGCCCGTGGATGGGCAAGCTGTTTCCCAAAAGCATCGGAGACCGCATCCGTCCGACCAAGCAGGATGTGTTCTTTTTCGGCGTGCCGTCCGCCGAGTCGCGCCTCGACGACCGCCATCTCCCCATCTGGGCCGAGCATCGCGACCGCTTTCGCTACGGCATCCCCGGCAACCAGGGACGCGGCTTCAAAATCGCCGACGACACCCGCGGCCCGACCTTTGATCCCACCAATGGCGAGCGCGTGGTGAATCCGGACGGGCTGAGGGCCATGCGCGAATACGTTGCGCTACGCTTTCCGGCCATGAAAGATGCTCCACTGGTCGAAACGCGAGTCTGCCAGTACGAACAGACTCCCGATAACCACTTCATCGTGGATCGCCACCCGGCCGCGGAAAACGTCTGGCTGCTCGGCGGGGGCTCGGGACATGGCTTCAAACATGGGCCGGTTGTGGGTGAGATGATGGCGGAGTTGGTTTTGAAAGAGAAAGAGCCGAAGCCGTATTTCCGGCTGGCGAGATTTCCGCAGCCGGCGAAGGCGCTGTCCACACATGCGGTGGCGGCACGGGGGAAGGCGCATCCGCGGCTGGCGAGTTGGTAGCAATTATTGGTGTAATGGCTATTTTTCAACAACAATCGCATAGTTTCCGGTTTGCCGACGATACGGGAATAATGGAGGGTCTTCGGGCAACTTGAGTATTCCTGTCAAATGAATCTGAAGGTCACCGCCGCAATTCATCTCAGAAGATGGCAGCGCGATCGCGAAGCAGGTAGTGCGGAGTTGGTCAAACGCAAACGCTTCCCGTGCTCGCGGCCCCTCCATTCCGCGGTGGGGTGTGCGGTCACATTGAAAGGGTGGGGGGGTTGCTAGACACTTGGATGAAAACGGCTCCGTCGAGATTCGAGCGATTGTAGAACCCGTTGAATTTTGACGGAGGCAAGTGATTGACGTTGAAACTGTTGTGGGCTACATGCTGAACCTTGTTGCGGGTTGTTGAGTTGGAACGCTCTCGCAGCCTCAAAATCGCCTCACTGGATTCCGCCCAAGTTCCACACGAATCGTGCAAGTTATTGGGAACCGGGCTACGGCGCGGTTTGGGAAGAGGCCAAAGCCGGACCCGGCCTCTGTTCAGCCGGCTTTGCCAAGCCGGTGGGTTGCAGGCGATCCCTCAGCCACTGCTCCCCGTGCGCAAACAGCTCTTGCTTTGAAAGCTTGCCGGCATCGACGTCGGCCAAGATCGAGCGCTGGGCTGCGTATTCCTTGTTTTCGATGCCCGCCTTGCTCTGCAGCATCCGCCACGCTTTACGACGCTCGACGCAGAACAGTACGAGCTGCCGCGAGATCGCCCGGTACTCGACGTCTCCTTTCGCGCCCTGGACTTTGATGGTGACGCCGAAGTCGGGGACGTAGGAGCGGTGTTCGGGAAGCAGGTAGCGGCGATACACCACATCCTGCTGAGTAATGCGGACGAGCATGTTTTCCAGCGAGATCAGCTTGTCCGCCTGGTCCTTTTTGATCTTCTTGAAGTGGTTGCGGAATCTGGCCTCGGTAAGGCACCAGTGGGCGACGGTATAGCGCGAAACCTCTTCCGTGCCCTTCGCCTTCGACTCGTACCAATCCTTATCGGGCGAGGGATTGCCCTTGAGATCGAGCGTTTCCGGATAGGTTTCGCCGAGGCGCGGATTGAAGACGAACTCCGGCGCGCCCCGCGAGTCGCGCACGCGTTGGGCCTGGGTGAGCGCCATGTCGTCGCCCACGCCGTGCTCCGGCTGGCAGGTCGTGAAGCATTGCAAGAATGCCGTTCCGCGATACTCGAGGCCATCGAGAATCGCCCGCAACAACTTGGGTGGGTTCGCAAGGGAGACCTGCGCCACGAACGGAGATCCATGCCCCGCCAGGAACGTCTCGGCGACTGTCTTCTTTTCGATGGTCTTGCCCTGGGTCGCCGTTCCGAAGACATTCATGTCATTGCCACCTGGCATGGGCGTCGAATCGGAGTTTTGTCCTCCGGTGTTGGAGTAAAGCTGGGTGTCGAGCATGACTACCTTCACGTTGGGGCGATTCTGGAGAATCACCTTCGACGTGTTCTGATAGCCGATGTCGCCCATGCCGCCATCGCCACCGACCACCCACACCTTGGGCAGCTCAAGGACCTCACGATCGGTCATGAGCGTGTCGCTGAAGTGCGTGTACTCGTAGTACTCACGCGGCGTGATGACATCCTTTTCGCGACCGAGCAGCGCATCGGCAAGCCGCTCGGGGATAACGGAGCGACGGCCGTGATCGACGATGAAGCTCTCGCCCAGCAGCCAGCCGACGGTGACGCCGTCCTGGAAGAGCGAGTTCATCCAGGGATAAGGATGTGGGTTGTTCGGTGGAGTCGAGCCGTAGACCGTGTTGCAGCCCGTATGCGCGGCCATCGCCATAACGCACATGCCGTTGGCAAGCCGGCCGTCAATCGCCTGGAGATGCTTGTGGTTGAAGGCCTCCTGCCGCATGACGCTGATGAGGGCGTCCACGATTGCCTGGTTGGAGATGGGGCCGTTCTGAGCAATTCGCGCCTTGGTGTCACGGTCGTCCTCGCCACCTAGTCCCATGATCAAATGAGCCACGGCTTGCCGCAGCAGGTCGTACTCTTCCGGGTTTCTCTCTTGGAGCGAAGCCAGCTTCCCAACTCCCGCCTTGTCGAGCTCGGCTGCTTTAGCTCGCAGCCGGTCGGCTTTAGCGTGGTAGAGCGGCCTCATGTAGGCTTCGGTGGCGGCAGCGATCGCGCGCAGCACGCTCTTCTCGCCGCAGCCTGCGCAGGCGCCATCGCCGCTGACCATGGCGTCGTAGTTGTGCCGGACCATCAGCATGTTGCGCAGCGTAGCGGTCTTGGAATCCTGCGGCCGCTCATCGTGGTAGAGGCCCAGGTATTTCTGCGGCGTATCCCGCAGAAGATTCACGAAGCCGGTGCCCGTCTCGTGGTCGGCGTTGACCTCCTCGGTTTCCTCGACCATCTTCAGGGCCCCGTGCTCGCCGCATGCGGTCACGCAGGCAGCGCAGCCTTTACATAAGTCGGAGACGAAGATCGAGAAGATCCCGCCGGCGCCGGGCTTCTTTCTCTCCGGAGTCGCGAAGATGGCATTCACCTTCTGGTAGGCCATTGGCACTTTGTCGATGATGGCGAAGAACTGGCGCTTGGCCTCTTCCGAGAACCCATCCACCTCGGCCGTAATCTGGCGGAGGATTTGGGGCAGCGGTGTTCCTGAATTCTTGGCCACCGCATCGGACATCATCTGACGCGTGCGTTTCTCGATCTCGGGGAGGGATTGCAACATCTTCCCGCGCTCGCCCGGATCGGTGACGTATCGCGTGACCGCAGTGTGCAGAATCGTCTCTACGTCTTGCGCACAGTTGGGCAGGGCCGTATCGGGGCAGGCCACGATGCACTCCATGCACTGGGTGCAGTTTTCGGGGATGAAGAGCGGCGTGATGAGACGCGCGACATACTTCGACGCCGTATCGCCGCTGGCAGCGGCCATGACGCCTACCGAAGCCAGAGCAGACGACGGCTGGTTGTATCCGTAGCCAGAGCGGAACTCGGCATCGAAGGTCGCGATCTGAGTGAGCGGAGTGCGCTCTGCCTGGCCAGCGGGCGCAGGGAAGGAGCGGCATCCGAGATGGCATCCGTTGCCGTTATCGTCGATGACCGCAGGCAGAAGTGCCTCACCGCGCAACGAGGAGCGATCTTTGGCTTCGAGCTTGCCCACGTGGATCTCATGAACACGTTCGAAGCCCTGCGTCATCACTTCCATGTTCGACTTCACGACCGCTTCCCCGAGCTGACCAAACTTCTTCACGTATTGCTTGTGAACCACGTTGCGGAACTGCTGCTGGGTTATGCCGAATTCGCCAAGCAGCGGCGAGACCGCGAAGAATGCGCCCAGGAAAGCGTTCCCCTGCATGCGAAGTTGAAGGTCGGCGCGGTCGGTCGCAGCGCGCGCGATTTGGAAACCCGGCAAGGTGAACACGCGGATGTTTTTGTCGATGACCTGCTTGCGGGCCCATAAAGGCAACCGCTCCCAAGCCGCTTCGCCCGTCTCGTCGGACTCCCACACCAGGCAGCCGCCGTCGGCCATGCCAGCCAGCGGATTGGTGTGAGTGAATGCCTTCGGGTCGCAACAAAGCACGACGGTCACATGACGAAGATCGCAATTGACGCGGATTCTTTCCGGGGCCGCTACCAGGAAGTACGCGGTGGGAGCGCCTTTCTTCTCGGAGCCGTACTTGGGATTCGCGCTGACGTGAATGATCTCTTTGGGATTGCCCAGTTCGTCGACCATCTTGTCGCGCTCGTAGAGCAGGTCGTTCAAATCGCCCAGGATGGCGCCCAGGTTCTTGCCCGTGGTGATTGCGCCCCAGCCGCCGATGGAATGGAAGCGAACGGCGACCGCGCCTTCGGGCAGAAGCGACGGCGTTTCGTCGGACTTCACCTCGTAGGGATGATCGACTCCGAGCACCATAAACGAAATTCCGTCGGAGGCACGCTTGCCGTCTGTGCGAGCGCGAGCGCCAGTGGCAAACTCGTACGCGCCGAAGACCTGCTCCGGCCGGAAGTCCCGTGAGCCCAGGCCATAGATGCCGGAGAAGAGGCGGGGCATCTGCTCGGCGGTGATGGCCGGCAGCCCGCTGGTCGCGGGACGATCGCCAGTCTGCAATGCCTTATTGAGCGCCGTCCGGATGTCGCGGCCCATCGGGTTGTCGCCCGCCATCGCCTCGTCGGTGCGCTCCAGTACGATGACATTTTTCTTTCCGGCTAGCGCGTTGACGACTGCGGCTTCGGGGAAGGGGCGAATCACGTTGAGGTGGATGGAGCCAACCTTCGCACCTCTGCGTTGGCGAAGATAATCCACGGCGGCTTCGATGTTCTCCGCCGCCGAGCCCAGCGACACGAACACGGTGTCCGCCCCGGCGGCCTTATAGGCGGTGAGCATGCCGTAATAGCGGCCGGTCAGCTTTCCGAAATCGGCGTAGGCCTCTTCGAGGAACTGCGCGATCGGTTCGGTGAAGTTGTTCCGTCGCGCCGCCACACCTTGCATGTAGTGCTCCTGATTCTGCACCGGCCCGAGGAGCACAGGGTTGGTGAGATCGATCATGCGCGGTACCCGGCGACGCTTCGGACCGAACAGGAGGCGCTGGCTCTCGGTTGGGCAGTCGATGATGTCGTCCGGAGCACCGAGGAACAGGCGGATCAGTTCCGACTCGTGCTTATAAAACGTTCGCTCCAGATGGGAAGTAAGAAAGCCGTCCTGGCAGTTCATGCCGGGCGTCAGGCTCAGTTCGGTCACGCGCCGCAGGATGAGCGCCTGGTCGGCGGTTTGCTGGGCGTCTTTGCCGAACAGAATGATCCATCCGGTGTCGAGCGCGCCGTAGACATCGTCGTGGCTGCAGTGAACGTTGAGCGCGTGCTTGGTCAGCGCCCGAGCGACGACCTCCAGCACCATCGTCGAGCACTTGCCAGGCGCATGATAATACTGCTCGACGCCGTACAGGATTCCCTGGCCGGAGGTGAAATTCACTACTCGTTTGCCACACACCGAGTGCGCGATGGCTCCGCCCTGCGCCGCGTGCTCTCCCTCGGCCTCCACAGCCAGGGCGCTGCCGCCGAAAACATTCAGGCGACCTTCGGCGTAGGACTGTTGATAGAGTTCACCTAATTCGGTCGAAGGTGTGATGGGGTAGAAAACACCGGCATCGGCAATGCGTGTTTCCGTATGGTACGAGACGAGCTGATTGCCGTTTGCGGTGACTCGTATGCCAGGGTAGCGAGGTGCGGCGATCATGATTTCCTCCGCGAACGTGCACTTCCCGGTGAGGTGTCATTAGATATCGCTTTCACGGCCGATATTCTAGTCGTGAGCGCCGACCAGAAAGATTTTCACCCTTGCGGCTCACATTTGTCAGTGATCTGTGCCGCATCGGGAAGTGACAAAAGGGGATTCCCCAACGGAGCATCTCGAAGTCACTTGTCTGTGCAGTCGGCTTCACATAGCAGCGAGCCCTTCGCAACAGATTGGCGGCGCCTCTCGGGATTGTGGCTGGATCACGGCCTACACTGAAACTATCGGCAAGGTCCCAACTTCCGGATTGCCGACAAACCGGACAGAATCGCCGTATCCGCGCCTTACTCATGAACGTCAACGATGACGCTAGGAGAAGCAAGGAGCACATTCGCGGGAACGGGTTCAATTAGGATGCCGGCAAGGGTGATGGTGCCGGTTGCGATTGCGCCTTTTTCCTCAGGACCGCCGCGGAAATCAGCGTGATGGCAAGCCCAATCGGGAAGGGCTCGATGAAAGTCATCAGTGAGTTGAAGAGCGGGTTTTCGTACTGCTCCTTGAATTTCTTCAGTTGCTGAACTTGCGCCTGGACGGCTGCAGGACTCGCACCCGAAGCCTTGAGCTTCTCGATCGTATGAGCGCCGTAATTGTCCATGAAGTC
>JBGPJK010000085.1:0-15025 GCA_041485425.1 Terriglobia bacterium
ATCCCCCAGCCTTGGCGTGTAAGCCCGGCAGACTTGCTGATATCTGTGAACTTGAGGTCAGCCCCCTGGTGGTAAAGCGTGATCATGGGATCACCGCCCTGCCGAAATCGCTCCACCGTCGATCCGTTCACCGTGAGGATGTCGAGTTTTCCATCGCCGTCACAGTCCATCAGTCCGGCGCCGCCGCTCATGGATTCGACAATATATTTCTTCTCGGGAGTAGAGATGTGCGACACCGTGAGACCTGCGTCGTGTGCTATATCGAGGAAGTGTGGTACTGGATCTGCGGGGGCCACTGATCGGGATGCCGGCGCTGCTTTCGTCTTTCGAGGCGCAGTTTGGGCTGATGCGAAAAGCGAGAAAAGCAACCCCAGGAAGAGGAATTTTCGCATAACGACAATTGCGAGATTATAGCTTAGGGCCTGGTGCGCTTAGCCGCAAAGTAAGCCCAGGACTCGCAGCTCCCGCCGAGTCTTTCTTCGCGCACTTAGCGGCGGTACTTCGCGCACTTTGCGGTTAAGATTTTGCGTCCAGAGCGAGGGTGAAACTTTCCCATCCACCAGACATCGATATAGACAAGGAATATACCCATGATTAGGCTTTCCGCCCTCTTACTGATTTTGTTTTGTCTGGCTGCGTGGATGTTCGCCGGCAATCCTGCTGTACCGCACAACAACTCTGCCGAAACCCCGGTCCTGGTCGAGTTGTTTACCTCGGAAGGCTGCTCCAGTTGCCCGCCCGCCGACCGCCTGCTGCAAGCTCTCGACAAGCAGCCGGTCTCGGGCGCCCAGTTGATCGTGCTCAGCGAGCATGTGGACTACTGGAACCACATCGGATGGAAAGATCCTTATTCTTCGGCCTTCTTCAGCGATCGCCAGAGCGCCTACTCCGGCCACTTTGGCCTGAGCAGCGTCTACACTCCGCAGATGGTGGTGGATGGCGCCACCGAATTCGTCGGCAGCGATTCCCACCGCGCCAACCAGGCCTGCCAGAAAGCCCGCTCGGAACAAAAGGTCCCAGTCCGGATTTCCGCCATCTCCCTCGACGGAAATACTGTTCAGGCCCACGTGGAGGCTGATCCTCTTCCCGAATCGTTCTCCGCCCGCAAGGCGGATGTCGTTGCCATCGTGGCCTTGAACCACGCCGAATCCCAGGTGTCTGCGGGAGAAAACTCCGGCCGCCGCCTCACCCATGTGGCGGTCGTGCAGAGTCTCACCAGAATCGGTAGCGTGGAAAGAGGCAAGAACTTTGCCCAGGATGTTCGCCTCCAACTGCAGCCCGGCAGCAATCCGTCGAATCTCCGCCTGATTGCCTTCGTGCAGGAATCCGGTCCCGGCAAGGTGTTGGGAGCGACCCTCGAGCGCGTGCAGAAATAATGGCCGGCTGCCCCGGGTCACACTGCCCCGGCAACCCGATTTACTCTCCCTCCAGCCTCTGCTACAGTTCTGCGCCTCGGGCCTATCACCCCAGGAGGAACCGTGCGCATCGATCGCTTCAGCATGGAACGGACCCAGTGCCTCTACGAAAACGAGGTGGAGTACAACCTGTCGGAGAGCGGCGTGCTCCCCCTGCGCGTCGAGGAAATTCTCGAAGGTTCCGATCCCATCGCGTTTCTCTCCCAAGCACTGAAGTACCCCGAGTCCGATGGGTCCAAGGAACTCCGCGAGCACATTGCCCAGTGGTACGGCGCGACCCGCGAGCATGTGCTGGTGACCAACGGCGGTTCGGAAGCCAACTTCACTGCGCTCTGGGGACTGCTTGAAAAGAGTGATCGTGTGGCGATCATGCTCCCCAATTATCTGCAAACCTGGGGACTGTCCCGCGCCTATGCGGGAAAGGCGGTTGGTTTCCACCTGGTGGAGCAGCAAGAAAATGGAAAAGCTCGCTGGGGGCTCGATGTCGAAGGCCTCCGCCGCGCGGTAAGCAAGAAGACGCGCTTGATTGTGGTCACCAACCCGAACAATCCCACCGGCGGAGTTCTGAACGAGCAGGAAATGGATGAAATCCTCCGCGTGGCTCGCAAGGCCAACGCCTGGCTCCTGGTGGACGAAATCTATCGTGGAGCCGAAGTCAGCGGGCCACTCACGCCCACATTTTGCGGACGGTACGACAAGTTGCTGATTACTTCCGGGCTGTCCAAAGCCTTCGGTGCGCCCGGGCTGCGCATTGGGTGGATCGTCGGCCCGCCGAAAACCATTGCCAGGCTGTGCTCATACCGCGATTACACCACCCTGACTCCGACGATGCTGTCCGATCGCCTCGCGCGCATCATGATGGAGCCGGCGCGGCGCGAGAAAATTCTCGAGCGTACTCGCGCCATCATCCGCCACAACCTGCCGCGGCTGGAATCCTGGATTCGCACCCACGATGATATCTTTACCTACATTCCGCCGGTCGCCGGCGCCATCACCTTCTTTCGCTACAAGCTGCCTATCTCCTCCAGCGCGCTGTTCGACAAGCTGCGCAAGGAACGCTCCGTGCTGATTACTCCCGGAGATCACTTCGGCGTCGGCCGCTACATTCGCGTGGGATACGGGTACGACATCGACTACACGCTGCGCGGCCTGGCGTGTGTGGATCTCACTTTGCAGGAACTGAAGAAGAAGAGGAGTGGCGCAAAGGCAATGCGGGCCGTAACTGTCCGCCGCGGCGCCGCTTGATATTGCTAACGCTGGCAGATGTTTCCTCTCGGTCCCCGCTGCCCTCTGTGCTTAGATTTCTATGCGCTCCCCCCGCCCCGCCACCTTCGCCCGCTCCAATACCAGCGACGCGGCCGCCACATCCTGAACGCCCACGCCGGTCAGGTCACAAACAATGATCTCGCTGTCCGAGGTACGACCTGGTTTGAGGCCCGCAGTGATCTCGCCCAGTTCTGCGCCGACTTTTTCTTTCCTGATCGCACCCCGCTCCACAGCGTGATGAATCTCCCCAAGCCGCAGACATTGCGCAAGACTGTCCGCAACAATCTTGTCGGCGCGGGCCAGCACATCCACGTCCAGTTCCTGTTTATCAGGTCCATCCGAGCCGACAGCAATGATCGTGCTCCCGGGCTTCAACCACTCCGCTCGCACCAGCGGCTCGCGGCTGGCGGTCACCGTGATGATGACGTCCGCTCCCTCCACCGCTTCCCGCACCGTTTGCGGCACCGCGAAATGGCAGGCGGGAATGCCGCGGCGCTTTCCGAGATCCTCTGCACAGGCCTGCGCCTTCCCAGGATCACGGCCCCACACTCGCAACTCGCCGAAATTCCGGACCAGCGCCAGCATTTCGACCTGGTACCGGGCCTGCCCGCCGGTCCCAATCACGGCGATGGTTCCCACCTTCTTCCGGGCCAAATATTTTGCGGCGACTGCTCCTGCGGCGCCCGTGCGCAGGTCGGTAATGAATCCATTGTCGAGGAGAAATGCGGCGGGCGCCCCGGTCTTGGCGTCAAACACCACAACCATGCCGTCGTTTGCCGGCAGCTCAAGCTGGGGATTGTTGAGAAAACCCGAGACGATCTTGACCGCGTAATACGGCCCGCCGCGTATGTGTCCGGCTTTGACGTGAATCTCGCCCTGGTTCTCCGGCACCTCCAGGTGGATCACCGAAGGCAGTTCCGCTTGCCCGGTGGAATAGGCGGAGAAGGCCCGCTCCATGGCTTCGATGCATGCGGCAGGATCAAGCAGCGCACGGATCTCCGGCTCGCGCAGAATCAGGACCTCGCGGCTCATCCGGTAGAGCCCCTCATCGCCCTGCCTTCAGCCCGCGGCGCTCGCGCCATCCTTCGATGATCAGATACAGCACCGGAATGAAGAACAGGTTCAGGAAGGTGGACATAATCATGCCGCCAAAAACCGTCGTTCCCACCGAATGGCGGCCCTTTTCTCCCGCTCCGCTGGCCAGCACCAGCGGCACCACCCCCAGAATGAAGGCAAACGAGGTCATCAGGATTGGACGCAGGCGGATGCGTGCTGCCGCAATGGCGGCTTCCAGCAGCGGCATGCCTCTTTCCCGCAACTGCTCGGAAAACTCCACAATCAGAATTGCGTTCTTGCTCGACAATCCCACCAGCATCACCAGTCCGATCTGGCAGTAGGCATCGTTCTGCAGCCCGCGCAACCACTGCGCGCCCAAAGCTCCCAACAGCGCCATGGGGACGGCCAGCAGCACGATGAAGGGCAAAACGAAGCTCTCGTACTGCGCCGACAGCGTCAGGTACACCACCAGCGTGCCCAGTCCGAACAGAATCAAAGAAGTGCTGCCGGACTGCAGTTCCTCCAGCGAGAGCCCGGTCCATTCGTACGTAAACCCTTGCGGCAGGACCTTGCGGCTCAACTCCTCCATGCCGGCGATGGTTTGTCCGGAGCTGAATCCGGGTGGAGCCGCTCCGTCAATTTCCGCCGCGCGGAACAGGTTGTAATGGCTGATCACCTGCGCACTCGTCGTCTGCGCAATAGTCACCAGGTTGTCCAGCGGGATCATCGCCCCGCCGTCAGAGCGTACGTAAAACTGCTTGATGTCTTTCGCCTGCGACCGGAACTGCTTGTCGGCCTGCACGTAGACCCGGTAGGAGCGGTTGTTGAAGTCGAAATCATTTACATAGGCCGAGCCCATATACACGCCCAGCGTATCCGTAATCTGCTGCAGCGGAATGTGCAGGCTCTTGGCTTTTTCGCGGTCGATGGTGACCAGAAATTGCGGGTCACTCGCGCTGTAGGTCGAGAACAAGCCGGTGAGGTCCTGGCGGCTGCCGCCCTGGTGAATCATGTCCTGCGTGACTTTCTCCAGTTCCGCCAGAGTGTGCCCTCCCTGGTCCTGCACTTCAAACTGGAAGCCACCGAAGTTGCCCAGGCCAAACACCGCCGGCGGGAGAAACGGAATCACAACCGCCCCGGAAATCCCGGAGAGCGGACCGCGCACACGGCCTAGAACCGCATCCGCATTGTGTTGGTCTCCTTTCCGCTGCGCATAGGGCTTCAGCGGAACATAGATGAGACCAAGGTTGGCAGCGCTCCCGCCGAAGCCGAAACCAGCGATTGAGAATGTGCCTTGGACCTCCGGGAACTTGGCCACAATGGCCGAGACCTGCTCCCCGATCTCCTTGGTGTACTCAAGTGACGCGCCCGGCGGGGACTGGGTCGCAATAATGAAGTATTCCTGGTCTTCATTGGGGATGAAGCCCTTGGGCACGCGGACAAAGGCGAAGTAGGTGAGCCCCAGTCCGGCCAGGAACAGCAGGGCCGCGGCCAGCTGGTACTTCAGAAAACCACGCAGCGTTCTGCGGTAGCCCTCGGTTACACCCGCAATCGCTCGATCTACCCGTTTGAAAAACCAGCTCTTCTCTCCGTGCTCGCGCCCCAGCAGCAGGGCGGAGAGCGCCGGTGTGAGGGTCAATGCGTTGAAGGCGGAAATCGAGATGGAAAACGCAATCGTCAGCGCGAACTGCCGGAACAGAATTCCGGTGGTTCCCGGGAAAAAGGCTACGGGCACGAACACGGCCACCAGCACCAGCGAGGTGGCGATGACCGCTCCGGTCACTTCGCCCATGGCGTCGGAGGCCGCCTTGGCAACGTTCTTCTCGCCCTCCTGGATGTGACGCTCGATGTTCTCGATGACCACGATCGCATCGTCCACCACCAGCCCCGTCGCCAGGGTGATGCCGAACAGCGTAAGTGTATTCACCGAGAAGCCCAGAAGCTTGACGAAGGCGAACGTCCCGATCAGCGACACCGGAATCGTGACCGCGGGAATGAGGGTGCTGCGCCAGTCCTCCAGAAAGATAAAGATCACCAGGATGACCAGGAATATGGCTTGCATCAGCGTGGTCAACACATCATGGATCGATTCGCTCACTGCGTCGGTGGTGTCGAACGCCGATTCGTACTTCATCCCGGGAGGGAATCGTTTCGAAAGCCGGTCCAGTTCTGCAATGGCGCGCCGATCCACTTCCAGCGCATTCGCCGTGGACAGCTGGGTGATGGCCAATCCCACGGCTTCACGCCCGTTAAACTGCAGGTCCGAGCCGTAGCTCTCCGCACCCAGCTCGGAGTGGCCCACGTCTTTCACCCGCACCAGCGTGCCGTCGGCGTTGGTCTTCACAATGATGCTGTCGAACTGCGACGCTTCCGAGAGGCGTCCGATGGCGCGCACACTGATCTGGAACTGCTGTCCCGGCATGGAAGGAGGTTGTCCGACCTGGCCTGCGGCCACCTCAACGTTCTGCTCTTGCAGCGCCGAGACCACATCGCCGGCGGTGAGACCGCGGCTGGCCATGCGCTGCGGATCGAGCCACAGGCGCATCGAATATTTGCGCTCACCAAAAATGAAGACGTCGGCCACTCCGGGCACGCGCTTCAACGTGTCCCGCACGTACACGTCGAGGTAGTTGCTGATGAACAGCGGATCGTAGCGGCCATCCGGGGAGTACACCGCGCCCCCAAACACGAAATTGTTGGAGGCCTTGGTGATGGTGATGCCCGTGGTTTTCACCGCGTTGGGCAACCGGCCTTGCGCTGTGTTCACCCGGTTCTGGATGTCGACCGCGGCCAGGTCGGGATCGCGATCGAGGTCGAAGGTGGCGACGATGTTGCTGGAACCATCGTTGCTGCTGGAGGAGGTGATGTACTTCATCCCCTGCGCGCCGTTGATCTGCTCTTCCAGGGGCTGGGTAACCGCGGTTTCCACCGTTTGCGCGCTGGCGCCCACGTACGCGCTGCTGACCGAGATTTGCGGCGGCGCCAGGTCCGGAAATTGCGCAATCGGCAGGGTTGGAATCACCACCCCACCCGCCAGAATAATCAGCAGGGCGCAGACTGTGGCAAACACCGGCCGTTTTATGAAGAAATTAACGAACATGAAATCCGGATGTCCGAGGTCTGAGATCCGACGTCTGCTACCCTTGCGGCTTCACGGCTGCGCCATCCACCAGAAACTGCGTTCCGGAGACGATCACCTTGTCGCCGGGCTTGATCCCGTCCAGCACCACGTAATCATTGCCCACCATATCGCCGACCCGCAGCGGTTTCTGATGCGCCACCAGCTTGCCGTTCTGGTCTTCGGCCACGAACGCGAAGTACTGCGCGCCGATCCGCGATACCGCCAGCACCGGAACCACCGGTCCCTCGTGCGTTCCCCATACCACCCGGGCGCGGATGAACTGGGCATGCCGCAGTTTGTCCTGATGGTTCGCGATCGTCGCCTTTACCAGTACGGTCTGGGTAGTGTTGTCCACCTCCGGCGAGATGAAACTGATGCGGCTGTCGGCCACCACATTGCCCGCCCCGTCCACGATCTGTACCGCCATGTTCATCTTGAGTTGAGTGGAGCGCTCCACCGGCACGTAGATGTAGGCCTCCAGGCTTCCCGGCTTATCGACCGTAGTCAGGACCGTGGTGTTCGTGACCCGGTCGCCCACCCGCACCGGGATGTCTCCCACCATGCCGCTGGTCTGCGAAATGACTTTGTAATAGTGGAGTTGCACTTTCTGTTCGCGCACTTGCGCTTCCAGAGAACGTAATTGTGCCTGCGCCGCATCCAGCGCCGACTTCGACTGGTCGTACTCCTGCTTGCTGGTGACCCCAGCCTCGTAGAGCTTGCTGATGCGGTCGTACTGCTGCTGGGCATATCTCAAGTTCGCCGATTGCGCGGCATGGGCGTCTTCCTGGCTGCGCACGGTGGCCTCTTGCTTGCTGGGATCGATCTGCATCATGGGCGTGGTCGGCGACACGTGATCGCCCGAGTGCACAAAAATCCTCGTGATGTACCCTTCCACCTGCGGCATGATGACCGCCGAGTCCCGCGACTTCAGCGTGGCCACATAGTCCGACGTCTCGCTCACCGCAACCGAATGCGCCACTTCAATCTTGACCGGAATCGCCGGGTCCTGGGGTTGCGCCCCTCTTGCGGCATTGCCGTTGCAAGCCACACCCAGCGCGGCCACCGCCAGGGCCGCCAGCCGCACGGCCGTTGACGCTAACTGCCGCGGCGCCAAGCCCGATCTGAAAGCGTTTTCTCTCATCTTCAGTAAGCTACCATGCACGGTTTCGGCTGGCCAATGCCAGCCGCACCCAGCGACGCAAGCTCGAACGGGATTGCTCAGGCTCTACCAATAGATTGCTGGTAAACCCGAAAGGACTCGAAAATGAAAGTTCCCGTAGCTGGCCGCGAAGACGGGAAAGCTGAGCGCTCCCTCTATAATCCTCCCCATGCCCGCTGACCGCGAACGGCTCGCACTTGAGATGCGCGTGACCGCCCGCCATCTCTTCGAGCATGCGCTCAACGAAGCCAGCGTCGATCGAGCCTTCCAGCGCCACGTCGATTGCGAGCGGGGTGTGCTGCGGGTGTGTGAGGATCTGTACCATCTCAGTTCTTATAGCCGCGTCCTGGTGATCTCGATTGGCAAGGCGGCCCATACCCTGGTCAACGCCTTGGAAATGCAGGCGGGCAGCCGCTTCGAAGGCATCGTGGCCAGTTCAGTCGAGCCTGCCTCCCAGGTAAAAGGCTTCCGCTATTTTCGTGGCGGGCATCCCACGCCGAACCAGGAATCCATTCGCGCCGCTGAGGCCATGCTGAAGTCGCTGAACGGGCAGAATACCTCCTCGCTGGTCATTTTCATGCTCAGCGGTGGCGGTTCTTCCATCGCCGAAAAACCCATCGACGACGAGATCTCGCTCGACGACCTCATCGCCACCTACCGCGTCCTGGTCCACTCGGGCGCGCCCATCGCCGAGATCAACGCTATTCGCAAGCATCTTTCGGCCATCAAGGGAGGCCGGCTCGCCCGCGCTGCTTCTCCCGCCCACCAGGTCTCCCTTCTGGTCTCCGACGTCCCCGACAACACGCCCGACGCCCTGGCCTCGGGCCCCACCATGCCCGACTCCACTTCTGTTGAAGATTGCCATTCCATCGCCAGCAAGTACGACCTGCTCGAGCAGTTCCCGGAATCGGTCCGGGAACTGTTCCAACGCCGCGCTTTGGAGGAAACCCCTAAGAAAGATGATCTCGTCTTCCATCGCTCGCGCTGGTGGCCGATTCTGTCCAATGCCTCGTTATTGGAAGCCAGCCAGGCGGAAGCCCGCCGTCAGCGATTCACCGTGGAAGTGGACAACCGTTGCGACGACTGGGACTACACCCGCGCGGTGGACTATCTTCTCGACCGTCTGCGCCAGTTGCGCAAGAACTCCCCGCGCGTGTGCCTGATCTCCGGTGGTGAGGTGACGGTCAAAGTCACCAACGGCGGCACCGGCGGCCGCAATCAGCAGTTCGCGCTCGCCTGCGCCGGCAAAATTTCCGGAGAGAACATCACCGTTCTCAGCGCGGGTACCGACGGCATCGACGGCAACAGCACCGCCGCCGGGGCGGTCGTGGACGGCACCACCCTCGAGCGCGCGCAAACTCGCGGGCTCGATCCCGACGCTCACCTGCGCAGCTTCAATGCCAACCCGTTGTTCCGAGCCCTGGGCGACGCCGTGGTAACAGGCCCCACCGGAAACAACCTGCGGGACCTGCGCATTCTGCTGGCCTATTAAGCGCTTTTCTTCATTCCTTCCAACGCCGCCTCCTGCCCCTTCCGAACCTCTTCCTCGGACAAGTCGCGCACACGCGTAGCCAGCGACCACCGGTGGCCGAAAGGATCCCTCACCTGCCCGTAGCGGTCCCCCCAGAACGCGTCCATGAGGGGCATCTTCACCTCGGCACCCGCGGAAACCGCCCGCTCGAAGGCCGCATCCACATTTTCCAGGTACACGTGAATTGCGAAACCTGTGCCTCCGCTCGACGGCGGTGCCAGCGAACCCCACTCGGGAAATTCATCGTTCAACATGACGATCGAATCGCCAATCTTGATCGCAGCATGAATGATCTTGCCGCCCGGGCCATGGCTCTTGCCCAGCAGTTCAGCGCCGAACGCCTTCTGGTAGAACTCAATCGCCCGCTCGGCGTCGCGAACGGTCAAATGAGGTGTGAGGGTGTGGAAACCCTGGGGAACAGCCTTCACCTTGTCGGTCATGGGACCTCCTATGCGGTAAAGAGTCTAGCGCAAGCCGGATTAGGAGATGTTAAGAGATGTGAAAAGCTGATGAATTTCAGGAAGCAGAGAAGGAGTTCTTGCTAATTGCCAATTGCTAGCTGCTGGTTGCTAGAAGAACTGCGTTACACCTTCTTCCAACACCAGCACGCGGTCCTTAATCCCCGCCGCTTGCGCCTCCTGCTCCAGCAGTTGCAAGGGTTCATCGATGGGTTCATGAGACAGGCGAAACGTTCCGTAGTGCATGGGCACCATCCAGCGCGCCTTCAGGTCAAGGAAGGCGCGAGTGGCGTCCGCGGGATTGGCGTGCACATTGCGAAACGACGGCGGATTGTAGGCCCCAATGGGCAATAGCGCCAGCTCCGGTGCCAGCCGCTCCCCGATGTCGCGGAACCCTGAGAAATAGGCGGTGTCGCCTGCGTGATACACCGAGTGCCGCTGGTCCCGTAGCACGTAGCCTCCGTAGCCCCGGTGGGAGTCTTTGATAATCCTCGCCCCCCAGTGCCGCGAGGGCACATGGGTGACCGTCAGCGCGCGATGGCGGTAGCTGCTCCACCAGTCCAGTTCCACCACGTCGCCAAAACCCAGGTCGGAAACCAGGTCGAAAACATGGTGTGGAATGACGATGGTGGGCGGTGTCCCGCGCAGGCGGCGAGTCTGCTGCACGATCGCCCGCAACGATGGCCGGTGCAGGTGGTCGAAATGCGCGTGCGTGACCAGCACCAGGTCGATCGGGGGCAGGTCCTGCAGGTGCACGCCCGGCTTCCGCAGACGCTTCAGCACGAACAGCCAGCGCGCAAAATTGGGATCGATGATGACGTTCTGGCCGCCGATCTGGACAAGAAAGCTGGCGTGCCCGATAAACGTCACGCCCAACTCACCGTTGCTTATCAGCTTGGGTTTGTGGGTCTCGCCGGTACGGGGCGTGACTGCGGAGTGGCGCACCAGACGGCCGAACTGGCGAGCGCGCTTGCGGAGCGCGGGGTTTTTTAGGCTAGCCTTTAACATCTACAAGCAACCCAGGGTCACAACGCGGACCCATCGCGATTCATCCTCAACCCGCGGAGCGGCGCGTACACCTATCCATTCGCCCCTCTGCCATGTTTCTTCCTGTGTGCCGAAGTTGCACTTGATTCTAGAACAATCCCCCATAGTTTGCTTGACCACAGTTGCTGGCCTCGGTTCTAATCCTTGCTGGTCCTCAGCGAAGACCCCAGGAGAGAAGCCGGATGCGTGTTGCTTTCTTAGGTTTGGGAATTATGGGACGGGCAATGGCCGCCAACCTGGTCAAGGCTGGTCACGAAGTCACGGTGTGGAATCGTACCCCGGGCAGAGCAGTCGAGGGTGCCCAGAGTGCGTCGTCTCCAGCCCAGGCAGCGCGCGCCGCCGAGGTGGTCTGGATGTGCGTCTCTGATACCACGGCGGTCGAAAATGTTCTGTTCGGGCCCCAGGGCGTGCAGGAGTCGCTCGCCGAAGGCATGATTGTTGTGGACTCCAGCACCATTTCGCCTTCCGCCACTCGCAATTTCGCCGAGCGGGTGCGCGCCCGCGGCGCTCAGTACGTAGATGCGCCGGTGACCGGATCCAAGGCCGGTGCCGAAAGCGGAACTCTCATCTTCATCGTGGGCGGTGACGAACCCGCCATTGAACGCTTGAAGCCGCTCTTTGCTGGCATGGGGAAGCAGTTCTTCCGCATGGGAGAGACCAGCAAAGGACAGGCCGCCAAGCTGGCCATGAACCTGCAAATCGCCCTCATTTTTCAGGGATTTGCCGAAGCCCTGACCCTGGCCACCAAGCTCGGCGTCTCGGCCGACACCCTGCTGCCGCTGGTTCAGGCCTCCATGGTCCGCTCCGGAGTGGTGGACTACAAGGCGCCTTTTGTCATGAAGCGTGACTTTTCCCCGAATTTCCCCTTACGCCTCATGCACAAAGACCTGCGCTTGGCGTTAGAGGCCGCCAAAGAGGCGCGGGTGAAGCTGCCGGGACTCGAAACCGTCGAAGAAATCTATGAAATGGCCACCGAGGACGGCCACGAAAACCTCGATTATGCCGCTACGCTCACGCTGCTGGAGAAATGGGCCGGGGTGGAAGTGAAGGGTACTTCGGCTTGAAGGGGACCCCGGGTCACCAGCAGTGCCAGAACCCTTGGCCGCTGTGTTTTCCCCGGTTACTCCCGTAACTCCGGGCACACCCGCTATTACAGAAGTATTACAGACGGCCCCACCTGTCCTTGATACCTTAACCCTGCAATTCCGAAAAAAATCCCTGGGGAACATCTCATGCAACTCGAAGCTCTCGAACGTAAGCCGGCGGCCGATAACGAAATCAACTGGGTAACCGCAACCTTCATGGCCCTGTTTCACATTGGGGCGATTGCGGCGCTGTTTTTCTTTAGCTGGAAAGCTCTCGCCGTGGCCGCGTTCCTGTGGTTGGTTTCGGGATGCTGGGGCATCGGCATGGGCTATCACCGGCTCCTCACCCATCGCGGCTACAAGACGCCGAAGTGGGTGGAGTACTTCCTGACCACTTGCGCCACTCTGGCTCTTGAGGGCGGACCCATTTTCTGGGTGGCCACCCACCGCATTCATCACAAGTTTTCTGACCAGGAAGGCGATCCGCACTCGCCCATCGATGGCAAGTGGTGGGCGCACATGGGCTGGATCCTTACCGGCAAGTCCATGCATCACGACACCACCACGCTGGCAAAGTATGTTCCCGACCTGGCCAAAGACAAGTTCCACGTCTGGATCACGAAATATCATTACGTTCCCATAATCGTGCTGGGCCTGGTGTTGCTCGCCATTGGTGGCCTGCCTTTCCTGATGTGGGGCATTTTCCTGCGCACCGTGGTCGGCCTGCATGCCACCTGGCTGGTGAACTCGGCTACGCACACTTGGGGCTCACGTCGTTTTGCCACCCGCGACCTCTCCACCAACAACTGGTGGGTCGCGATCCTGACCTTTGGCGAAGGCTGGCACAACAACCATCATGCCCATCCCGTTTCTGCCCGGCATGGCCTCCGCTGGTACGAAGTGGACATGAACTGGTACGGCATCTGGACCCTCAAGAAGCTCGGGCTCGCCCGCGACGTATACCGGGTACGGCTGTCCGAACTGCGCTGCCAGGAGCAACAAGATCTGGCGCCGGCGCCGGCACGAAACGAACTGGTCTCGGTATAGCGTAGCGCCGGCGTCCCGCCGGCTGTAGTGGGGGCGTCCCGCCCCCACCGTTCGGAGCAGAGCCTGCTCCCACCGCCTGACAATGACTCCCGATTCCCCCTCCTCGCGGTAGAATCGCTCCATGCGCATCACCAGCCGCCGTAAAGCCATTGCCTTCTTCGTCACCCTGGGCGTGTGCCTGGCGGCGCTGGCGGTGGCGGTGGGCAGCGGCTGGATTATTCTCAACTGGCGGCAAGGCATCAAGGTCTTCCTGGGAGTGATTTTCTTCGGCGCCATCATTGCTGGAATCATCCTCAACACCATCTTTCTTGTCCGCGAAATCCGCCGCAACGAACAGCACGACAGCTTCATCAATGCCGTCACTCACGAACTGAAAACGCCGATCGCCTCCATTCGCCTCTACCTGCAGACCCTGCTGCGTCGCGAGGTGGACCACACCCAACGCCGCGAGTTCTACCGGCTCATGCTCGACGACACGGAGCGGCTTCTGGGCACGGTCGAGCAGGTCCTCAAGGCCGGGGAGGCTGGACACAAACGCACTGCCCGACAACGCGCTGCGCTGGACTTCGGGGATCTGGTTCGCGAGTGCGTGGATATCGCCCGCACCCGCCACCATCTCCAACCGGACGCTCTGCGCTACGAGCAAGCCGTCGACAACGGTTCAGCAGCAAACGTGGTCGGAGATTCCGAGGATCTGCGCACTGCAGTCTCTAACCTTCTCGACAACGCCATCAAGTATTCCGCGGGCACCGTGGACGTTTCCGTCCGGGTCGAGACTCCGGACGAGAAGCACGTCGTTCTGCGCGTGCGCGACCATGGTGTGGGCGTTCCCACCGAAGAACTGAAACGCATCTTTAAGCGTTTCTACCGCGCTCCCAGCCGCTCGCAGGGCAATGTCAAAGGTACCGGCCTGGGATTGTTCATCGTGCGCGCCATCGCCAGCAAGCACGGCGGCCGCGTCTTTGCCGAGAGCCAAGGTGAAGGCCACGGCACCACGGTCATTCTCGAACTGCCCCGGAGCACAGCTTGAGCCGCATCCTCATCGTCGAAGACGAAGCCCACCTCGCCAAGGGTTTGCAGTTCAACCTGGAGGCTGAGGGACACTCGGTTCAGGTTGTCGGGGACGGGGAAAGCGCGCTTGAGTTGCTCCTGAACCGGCGCGAAGATTTCGATGCTGTCGTGCTCGACGTGATGCTTCCCGGCAAGAATGGCTTCGCGGTCGCCGCGGAACTGCGCGCCGCGAAACACTTCGTCCCCGTGCTCATGTTGACCGCGCGTGGCCGCCCCGAAGACGTGCTCAAGGGATTTGCCTCCGGCGCCGACGACTATCTTCCCAAGCCATTCGAACTCCCTATCCTGCTTGCCCGCTTGCAAGGGTTGCTGCGCCGGCGGGAATGGTTGCGGGAAGGCCAGGCAGCGGCTGCCCAACCCGCCTCCGCCAAGCAGCAGCAATCCCATGCCGCCGAGTACGATGTGTTCTCCTTTCACGGGCGCACCATCGACTTCGGCAAACTGGAATTACGGGTCAACGGCAACACCATCCGCCTCACCCTCATGGAGGCCGAGTTCTTGCGGCACCTGATCCGCAACAATGGCCGGATCGTCTCTCGTAAGTCGATCCTCGAGCAAGTCTGGGGCCTGCACGAAGACACCGACACCCGCGCCATCGACAATTTCGTCGTCCGCCTGCGGCGCTATATCGAAGACGATCCCGCCCACCCAACCCACCTGCTCACCGTCCGCGGAGTGGGCTACCGCTTCCTAGCCGAACCGGGAGAGGAACCGAAGTAACCAAGGGCCGCCTGCGCCACGTGGTACACTCTTAAGTGCGCTTACTACC
>JBGPJK010000086.1:0-15001 GCA_041485425.1 Terriglobia bacterium
TTCCCGAACATCGCCAGGCTGATGAAGATCAGCACCATCCAGCGGTACAACCGGCTTGGCTCAGGACGGGCGGCGTGAGGCATCGGCACGGGATTCGGCATGCAGCTTGAACTCCATTCCTGGCAGTAGCCGGTAACCTGCAGCGGGCAACTCGGGCGTGGCGGCCCAGCTACTTGCTACCGTTTCAGGCACAAACCCAAGAAGATAGCAGATGGCAGAGCACTTGGCACTGGCAATTCGGGTGGCTGGGTTTTCCTGATCCCGTTCGTTACCACAGGCCAATTACCAGCGTTACCTTCCGAAGTCCCCGCGACCATAAAACAATAGCCCCCTGAGGATGGCGCACCTGGCGCTCGATCGCTCCCGTACCAGGCTGCGCAGGGGGTATCGAATATGCAAACCAGAATCTTGCTGGCGGCCGTTCTGCTGGTATCGTTGGCTCAGGCCAGGGAGCCAAAGCATTACCTGAGCGGCGTGCTGCTACAGATGGACTCCGTCGAATGCGGCGTTGACGAAAACAGCGGCAAGAGTTTTACCGGCCAGGTGCTGGGCACCGATTCGGGTCACAAGAAAACTCACGAGTTACTCTGCCAGGAATACATTCTGCAATCCGACCGCGTGATCTTCCGCATTCGTCCCAGAGACGAGAAGCATCCTGTCCTGCTGCCGGTTGGGGGCATCGCCATGTTCCGTTTGGACAAGGACAAGATGATATTGCGCTCCGAGGACCTGGACGACAAAGAGCGGGAATACACCGTGGTCTCCATGACTCCGCGTGAAGACAGCAAGCCCGCGGAAGCCTCTGCCTCCAAGCTGAACCACCTGCAGTAACCGGTAACGCACGGTGCGGAGTTGGCGTAGATCGGCGCCGTAGTTGTCTGCCCAGCAGGTCGAGCGGGCGCCGAAGCAACCCAACCCGCCACTCCAAGCCCGCATCCAAACCAGCTGAATCCGCCCCTTCAGTTCTGCCGCGCCCCTCTCGTCTTGGCCAGGGAGAAGTGTGTTTGAAGCAAGACCAACCTAAGGAGAAAACGGACGCATGAAACGCATTGCCTTGTTTGCTGTGCTGGCATTCTGTTTTGCTGTGCCTGCCCTGATGGCGCAGGCTGGAGCAGTTCCGAGTGGGGACCACGTGGAGGTGGGCGCCTTCGCCGACTATTTCCGCCTCAGCCAGGTGGATCCCAGCATCAACTTCGTGGGCCTGGGTGGACGAGTCGGGTTCAATGTCCGTCCGAATGTCGCGTTAGAAGCCGAGATGGCCTACGACTTCAAGCGCAATTTCACCACGGTGTTCAACAATGGTGTGACCACGACTTTTACCACGACTCGCTTTCGTCCCCTGACTGGACTGTTCGGGCCTAAGTTTCAGGCGGGAGGGTCGGGTCCGTTGCGAGTTTTTGTGACGGGCAAGGTGGGCTTTGTGAACTTCAGCAGTACCACGGAGGGCCCGCTTACCGGTTTCACCAATCAGCTCGGAGCCATCACCGCGGGCGACACCCGCTTCGCACTCTACCCCGGAGGTGGTGTGGAAGGGTTCTGGGGACCGTTCGGACTGCGCCTGGACGTGGGCGACGAAATCTACTTCGACAACGGTGCGCGGAACAATCTGAAGGTCACGTTCGGTCCCGCCATCCGCTTCTAGAGTTCGGCGGACAGACCGGCCCAAGACGGCAGCCGCCATCCACGGCTGCCGTTCGTGTTTACGCAGAGGCCTTCCTTCTCGACGGACCTGCGGGCGTGATAAAGTGAAGCGATCATCCTGCCGGCGTGGGGCCGGGTGTGTGGCCTGTTCCGCCTTGTCCAGTTTCCGCGAGGAGCAGCTTATGGCACAAGCCTACGATCTCGTGAAGGACCGCAGAATTTACTCCATTGAAGCCGACCGCACTGTGCTGGAGGCGGCGCGTTTCATGATGGAGCACCACATCGGCGCCCTGCCCGTACTGCGCAATGGCGAACTGGTCGGCATCTTTTCCGAGCGCGACGTGATGAACCGCGTGGTGGCCGTGGGACGCCTGCCGGGAACCACCAAGATCTCCGAGGTGATGACCGCCAATCCCAGGTCTGTGAGCGTGGAGGAAACCGAGGAAAACTGCCTGTTCCTGATGCGTGAATTCGGCTTTCGCCACCTGCTCATCATGGATGGCAAGGAACTGAAGGGCTTGATTTCCCTGCGCGACATCCTGATGCGCTACGTGGCCCAGAGGGATGCGGACACCCGGATGGCGGTGTGACGATCCGGCTGGTTCTAGCCTGAGCATGGGCTTTTGCTTTGCGTCCTGGGCGCTTTGCAGGCGGTAGGGCGAAGCGTGCGCATGAAAGCGTTCCCGCGCCCAGCCTGGTAAGCTGCCCGGGCGGCAGCCAAGGAGAATGGCAAAGAAAAACCGGCCGTCGTTCCGGCCGGTTCGAGTGGTTGTTCAACTACAGAGACAGTCAAGCCTGATAATCGATCTTCATCGCGCGGGTGTAAACGTTACGTTGGTGACGGGGCCAGGTAGCAGGTATGCGGCTGTTGGGTTGCGACGGGCCCTTGCCAAGGGACACTGGCCGTATCATGCGCAACCGCGCCTTCCACACCGGCAGTTTTGGGCCGATTTTCAAGATCTCCGCGACCGAGATGCAGTAGTTCACCTGAAAATGCTAGATTGGTAAGTAGTGGGCGCGTAGCTCAGTTGGTAGAGCAATGCCCTTTTAAGGCATGGGTCGCAGGTTCGAGTCCTGCCGCGCTCACCACCCCTCCGTACGGACCTCAGCAAAAGACGGGTTGACGCGGTAAAAGCTGGTGATGCCGCATGAGGAAGAAGGAATGGCCAGGGAAGGCTGGTGCCCGGGATCGGAATCGAACCGATACGCCCCTTTCGGGGCCCGGGATTTTAAGTCCCGTGCGTCTGCCAGTTTCGCCACCCGGGCGGGCAGGGAAGTTGTTGAAACCACTATATCAGTTCAGTTGTGGCGGCTTTGGTTTGGGGGGCGACAGCGCGCTCTCTTTCGGGATTTCTCGCTTGCTTCCAGCTTGTGCATGGCGTGTGCGATGTCTTTCTGCATGCTCCGCAGGAGGGCGGACGGGAATCAGATTAAGGGCAGGACGTTGCAGCTACAGCCAGCGCCAGATGCACTTGCGTGAGCGCACACTTTCGCGGGCGCAGCTCATATCCTCTGCTGAAAAGGTCGCCAACAAGGCAGGTGCCTCTTTTCTCTGGTTGGTTCCCCGGCACGCATTTGGCGGTGCCTTGGGACTCGCAATCTCTTACCATTCAGAGCAATTCAACAAAGTAGCTGGCCATACCATCAAAAGCTGTAGCCCACGCCCACCAGCGGCACCACGTTGGCACGGAGACCGCCGTCATTTAATTTGATCAGGACGTTTCCCGTCACTACCAGTCTGCCGAAGGCCCGCAGTTTGACCCCGAGTGAAGCGTCGAGCACGTTCAAGCTCGAAGTGGTCCCACTGACGTTGGCATGAGTCGTTCCCGGCGTGAGCGTAGTGCAGGGGATATCACTACACTTGCCCAAGTCCTGGAAGGAAGCGGAAACCAGTCGCGGGGTATCTTCGGACAGGTGCTGCCCGTAAAGATCGAAGGCAGCAGTCAAACGCTTATTGATGGCAGCGTCAGCGCCCACAATATAGATGAACCGATTGGAGGGTGCCCCAGGCGTGTCAGCGCCGACAAAATTGCCGGCCAGGATAGACTTGCTATTCACCTCATACCCTAGTTCCACGTGCGGCGAAACCCGCGCGTTGTAGGAGAAGACCCCGAACGGTTTAAAACCGGTGCTTCCAGAACCCAGGAAGTTTTTCTCGTCGCCGGTGGGGGCGCGAACATCTATCCCCAGCGCAAGCCCAGCGTGCTCGCCCTTGTATACCTGGTATTTTCCGCGGAACACCACGTCGCCGATCCCACTGGCGGTGCCGGAATCGGAGAACGAAGCCTGCAGGCAGGGAACAGTCGTACCGCAGGAGGGAACTTTCGCAGGGTCAAACTGGTGGAAAACTTGACCCGGAAAATTCGGGATAGGAGGCGCGACAGAGTTGGAGACGATGGTTGCGTTGGAGCGGACGTTCATCCGCACGTTCAGGATTGGAATCGCCACGGAAACATCCAGGTGTCGGGTGATGCCAAAGGTGGCGTAGATCGTGGATTGGTGTACCGTCAGATCGATGCTGTTGGTGGTTTGAATGAAATCGCGCACGAAGCAAGGATCTCCAGCGTATTGGCCGGTTAAGCCCGTTTGATTCGGGCACGCGAAAGTGTTGACATTATCGGGTGCCAATGGCTGGTGCTGGAACACCGCCGGCACGTTGTTCAGATCTTTGCCGTCAATCGTACTGAAGTTGAAATACTGGTAGCTGAATCCGATGTACGCGCGATGGCGCCCGATCGTGTCGGCGCGCTCGCCGAGGACGGGGCCCAAGGTCTGTTCGGTCGCAGGGGTGAAGGTCTTCAGCGAAGGATCGTACACAAAAGTGATGCCGGAAGAGGGTGACGCGATGGGTAAACTCGACAACTGCGTGCCGACGGCCGTGCTGATTGGCCGGAACTCGGCGACGAAGTCATTGCCAAAATGTGCCTCGTGGCCAAATGCGGTTAGCAGGGGTCCGCCACTACTCAGCCCAAATGAGCCATAGACCTGGGGAATCAAACAGATCAAATCCTTGCTCGAGGTGCCATTCAGGGGGCATACCCCTTTTGCCATGGCACTGCCAGCGGTCAGCAGGATCACAACCCAGAGCCCCAAGAAAGCACGTTTCAGCATCGACATTCTCCTTACGTAAAGACACAAAATAGAAAGCTTTCCGCTAACAGGCAGGGGGAGAAATGACCTGGATTCGGAATGCACCCCGGATCGGTAGGCGAGAAGTTTATACGCGCGAGGTGATTTGTCAAGCAGATTTGTGGCGATAGAGCTAGCGCACATCGGTGATGCGCCAGACATCACCCTTCCTGGTGAGCTGAAACAGTGCGGTGTCTTTGCTGCTGCGGGAACTGTAGCCTTTCGGCGTGTATTTCTGGGTGACCAGCGCCGAGACGGTTGCCGATTTGCCATCCGCGCTCAGGGTGAGGCTGCTGATCGCTACGTCCATGTTGATCGCGCTGGCATTACCAAAATTCGTCTTATAGGCGGAATACATGGAGGAGTTCATGGAAGGCCAGATCTGGCGCAGCGCATCCGCATTCCTCTGCTCAAACGCCTGCGCATAGGCCTGCACGACCGCGCGAATGGAATCCGCATCGGCTTCAGAAGGTGCAGAGGGCTTCTGGGGTGCGGGCGGGGGCGGGGGCGGAGGTTGATTCAAGATCGCCAGCTTGCCGTCGACTTCGCCGACGTAGCTCTGGGCTTCGCCGGCATGCGGCCCGCCACCCTGTACGATCGACACCAGTTCGTTGCGGGCGGCTTCCAGCGCAACCTTGTCATTCGCGCTCGATGCACTGCGGTATCGCTGCAGGGCCCGCTGGAAGCTGGTGTCAGCGCCTGCCTTGGTTTGCTGGGCCTTCTCCGCCTGATCGATCTCCGCCAGGAGAGCTGCCGCGTCGCCGCCGAGTCGCTTGATTTCGTCGGTTTTCTGGCGGGCGGCGCGGAAGTCGCCCTGCTTGGCCGCCTGGCGCGCCTCCCCTTGTAACCCGGCGATCTGCTGGTCGCGCTGCTGATTAACCCCAGCCGTAAGCCGGTCATGGACCGCAGAGCGTAGTTGCTCGGCTTCGGCCTTGCGCGAGCCGTCCAGTCCAATCACCTGCGCCAATAGATCCTCCGCACGTTGCAGGCTGCCGGCATCGCCGGCCTGCGACGCCCGTTGCGCCTGGGCGAACAGAGACTCCTCTTTCTTGCGCTTGGGGATAGTGTCATTCAGATAGAGCCGAGCTTCGTCCTTGCGTGTGGCTCCGTCGGGCAACGCGAGAATCTGCCGGAGGTATTTCTGCGCCGCGGTAAAGCGCCCTGCGGCCGCATCGGCCTGGGCCTGCTGCCACAGTTGTTCCTCCCGCTGTCGCAGCTTGCGCAGTCCCTGGTCGTTCATGGCTGCGTCAATCCCCGCCAGTTTGCTGTTGATTTCGCCCGTCAATGGACCGCTCAGCCCGGTGGCCTGCCGCAAAATCCGGCTTGCAGCCTCCAGGTCGCCTACTGCAATGCGCTTGTCGGCGTCAGCCATTGCCTGCTTCTGCTGAACCTCGAGTGGGTTCGTCTTGGGCTGGGGAGCAGTTTGGACCTGGTTCGTCTTGGACGAAAGTGGCTTCGGTATGTTGGGAATCAACCAGTGCACTCCAGCCCAGATCACCACGATGGTGCCGACGGCCAATGCGGCAACGACTGCGGGCTTCCTCCAAACCGGAACCAGCGGAGGAGCTTCCCTTCTCAGGCCCTGGGGCACGGCTGGAACTGGGCGCACCCGGGCGCCCACGGCTGGCGGCTCCGGAGGACGAAGAATCTGAGGCGCGGGCTCAGTCGCGACGGGCGGTGTCGGCTGCGCTGGGGTCTGCGCCGCGCTGGTTAGGAACGGCTGCTCCGGTACTTCGCTCTCCGTCTCCGCCGAGGTCACTGGCGGCGAGGATGCGGGTTGCTCCGCGTCCGTGATTGCTGGCTGGGCGACCAGGTGGACTGGCACATCCTGTTTCTCTTCTTCCCGCTCCTCAGGCGTCGCAGCGGCCGGTCCTTCGGGTTCCCCGACCTCTGGGCCAGCGATGAAGCGCGACTCAGTGAGGTTGGGCGCCGGAACAGGTTCGGCCGCAGTCGGAGGCTCAACTGGGATAGCAGGCGGGCTTTCCTGTGCCAGCCCGGATTGTGGCTCAGTGGGTTCGATCTTCTGCTCGACGGGAGCGGCCACAGCGGCTGCTTCCGCCTGCGCCAGCGCCGGTTCCTGGACTGCTTCAGCGGCCGCCGGCTGCGAGGAAAAGGCGCTCGCCGCATCGCGTTCCTTTGGCTCAGCGACCACCCCGGCTGGTTCAGACACTGCAATTGCGTCCTCGACAGCCATAGGCGGCCCTGACGCCACGAGAGTGGCTTGCTCCATGATTCCCGTGTGTCGCAACTTGGCGATTTGGGAGGTCAGTTGTTCTTTCAGATCCGAGACGACACTCTGGATGGTTGCGTCTTCCGAATAGTGCTGGCCGACAAGGGTGACCTCACCCAGGAGCTCCTCGAGCTCAGTTGGATTCGCCGTTTGCGTCCGTCCCTCGATGCCTGCCAGCGCAGTTTCGCCCTCCGAAGCGGCCTCGTCCAAGGTGGGTTGATCCGAGATTCGCTCGACCAGTTCCTGTTCCCGGTGCTCGCGCCGTTCGGTCTCCGCGCGTTCGCGCTCCAGGACAGCTTCCGCGTTCCGGCGCACAGCTTGGTACTTTTCGCGCAGTTCGGGGGCAACGTTCTCAGCTTCTTTGGCAACCCTGACCAGGATTCCCAGAGCCGAACTGTAGGAACGCACCAGTAACAGGACGCGCACATCTTTCAGAGCTTGCTCGACCGCTACGGTTGCCGTCTCCTGGCGCTTCGCCTTAATTTCGTTGCGCAGCAGATGTACGTCCTGGCTGTCGCCAAACTCCTGGAAGTGCCGGTCGAGGACAGCCTCCGCAGCCTGAAAATCGAAGTTCGCCAGGGCGTCGCGTGCCTGCTCCTTGACACTGGTGAAAGCATGCAGACGCCGCTCTTCCAGGCGCAGTTGCTCCAGCACGGCACAGAATTCCGGGGACTTGCCGTAGTTCGGGAACTGGCCCTCCATGAACTTCACCGCTTCCGAGCACCTCTGGGACTGCAGCAGGCGATGGGCTGCCGTGATGGTTTCCTGCACGCCAGCATTGAACTGCTCCAGGTGACGGTGAGCGTCGGCCAGAATGATGCGCAGTTCCTCGTCGTCAGCTCCCTTGAGCGTCGACTCCAGCAGCGCAATGGCGCGCTTATATTCGTCGGCGGAGATCAGGCGATGCGCTTCCTCGGCTGCCGCATCGATCACCAGTTGTTTCTCGTGAGCGGCGGCTTCGTCGGCGGCAAACTGCAGCAGGTCTTCGAACTCGCTGCAAGGGGTCTGGCGCTGCGCGGCTTGCAGTATGTCGACGGCCTCGCTATAGGCCTTCCGCCGAATCGCTTCCTTGGCCTGCTGGATGGTTCGCGCCTTAAATTGTTCGGTTTGCTCCCGCTCGATGCTCTCCGTGACCAGCGAACGCATGGTCTGCAGTACAAACTCGTCGGGGTAGCGGGCGAGCGCCTCTTCCAGCGGCGGGAGGGCGTCGTGCGGTCTTCTTCCTTCCAGCAGGCGTCGCGCCAGCGAGACCTGGTTTTCAATATAACTACGTTTTTCGTGTGCCTCCCGCTCCTTGTCCGCCAGGGCCTTCAGTTTCATGAGCCCGCGATCCTCGGGGAACTTTTGCAGCCCCTCGTCAACGCGTGCACATGCGGCAAGGTGATCGTTGCGGTTCAGAGCTTCTTCCACAGCGGCGGCGATTTGTTCCAGTTCCTTGCGCCGCCGCTCCTGTTGCTGCCCGGTGGATGCCAGCGAGACCAGTTCGTTGATTCCGGTAGCGGTGGGATCGAGCGTTTCGGCTTTTTTCAGAACCTCAAGGGCCGCGGTAAAGCGGCGGGAGGAAATCTGCCTTCTGGCTTCGTCGATGAAGCTTTGCACCTCTTTGAGTTTGGCTCGCTCTGCCAACTCGCGGGTAAGAACCGACTGAAGAGCCTTGGCCTCCATGCTCTCCTTGTCAACCGCGAGGGCCTCTTGAACGGCTGCCAGCGCCTCCTTCAGGTCGCCGGCATCATGGTCGGACTCGGCGCGACGCAACAACTGGCCCAGTCTGTCAGCCCGCGCTTTTTTGGCCTTGACCGAGTCCCGTAAGCGCAGCAGTTCCGCGTTGCCGGGAACCAGGTCCGCAGCCATACCCAGATAGCGCAGTGCTTCGTCCAACTCGCCCCTGGCCAACGCCTGGTCTGCCTGGGACTGAAGGTCTTTCGCGCGTTCGGAGCGTTGCTGCTTCTGGATCTCCTGCTGTACTTCGCGCAAGAGCATGATGCCGCGGACATTTTGCCGGTCGATTTTCAGAACCTGAAGAAGCTGTTCCTTGGCCTTGGCCCACTGGGCGTCTGCGATGCAAGCTTCTGCGTTCTGCAAGTATTCGGAGATCCGCTCGCGCTTGAGTTCGTCCTGTACGTGGGACAGATCGAGAGCCAGTTCGGTCCCGGTCTGGTAGCGTTCCTCGGGATCTTTCGCCAAGGCCCGCAGCACGATCGTTTCCAGTTCCGGAGGATACTGTTGCAGAAACTGGCTGAGCGGGGGCGGCGTGCCATGGATGATCTTCAGCAGGGTGTCGCCGGTGTCTTTGCCTTCGAAGGGCAACACGTGGGTCAGCAACTGGTACAGCAGCACTCCCGCCGAAAAGAGGTCGGTCCTCTGATCCACGTGCGCGCCATTGATCTGTTCGGGAGACATGTATTGGATGCTGCCCATGACCTGGCCGGTGCGCGTGACCTTGTCTCCGCCCATGCGGGCAATGCCGAAATCGACGATCTTCACCGTGCCGTCTTTGAGCAACATGACGTTGGCGGGCTTGATATCCCGATGCACGACGCTCCGCTCGTGCGCATACGCCAGCGCGTTGCACACCTGGATGGCAATGTTCAGCTTGTCCTCCAGGGACATGGCGCGGCGGGACTTGATCGTGGCGTCCAGGCTTTCCCCTTCCAGGAACTCCATGACCAGGTAGGGAGTTGAGTCGTGCACGCCCAGGTCGTAGATGGTGATAATGTTGGGGTGCTGCAGCTTGCCCGCCGACTGGGCCTCCCGGTAGAAACGTTTGAGGAGATCAGGGTCGTTGATGATCGCGCTGGTCATCATCTTGATGCCGACGAGTCGTCCGATTTCGGGATCCACCGCCTTATAAACGACACCCATGCCGCCTCGACCGATCACTTCGAGGATCTCGTACTTGCCCAGTTTTTTCGATCCACCGCGCGGCGAGGACATAGTGACGTTCTGGTGGCTGTTTTCGCGCCGGACACCCCAATAAATTGCAGAAGGGCCAGATAGAGACACTACTACAGCGCGCGTCGGGCCCCAGCCAAGTGGCACCGATGCGGCCTACATTACCACGAAAAAGGGGGGGAATCACTCGCAGACTCTGGACAAACAGCACGCTCACCCGCTGACCAGGGACCTACTTCGGCCGTTTTTGTTGAGCGATTTCGAAAACCTGCCGTCCGACAAGCACTTGCGCTCCCAAAGGAATCGAAGCTTTGCCGCGCACCTTGATGAAGGTACCGTTGCGGGTCTGGAGATCTTCCAGAAAGAAGTCTTCGCCACGGTGGTAGACCCGGGCGTGCGATCGGCTCATGAGCGCATCATCGGCGAACAGGTAAGCGCCTTGTGTCCGACCGAACCGGACCTCGTCTGCGGTCAACAGGTAGACCTCGTCCGCGGAAGAGCCATCGGGATGGACCCCGCGAAACTCTGCTGGCGCCTCATTCAACAGCCGGCTGACCTCGCCCAACGGTTTTGCCAGAATGGTGGCCGCGCTGACCATATCAGGCCTGCTGACAAACTTGAACAGCTGGCGTCCCATGGACACAATGTCGTCGTTTTCAAGTCGGTAGGTGGCAACCAACTTGACGAAGATGCCGCCGACACCGGCCAGATTGTGCACCCAGACCTGGCCTCCTTTGGTGACAAACCTGGCGTGCAGCGGCCGGAGGCCGACATCTTCCGGGAACCTCCAATCGCCCTGCACCCGGCCCACTGTGATCCCTTGTTCCGGCAGCCGGCATTGCAGATCCACCCGGCCGTCGCGGGCAATGTGATGCAGCATGACGGCTGGCGACTCGACCGCCGCCTGACTGATCACGGTGTGTGCGAGCGTGAGCACCGGTGCCGCCGAGGTCCAGCGTATTTCGAACAGGTCCCGTTCGTCGGTTTTCCCCTTTAGACGAAAGCGGCCGAGAGGGAGGGTTTCGAACTCGGCCTGCGATACCTCGTTCCGCAGAGTGTCCGATATGACAATCTGGTTGGGAAGCGCGACGCTTTGCACCCGGGAAGCGACATTCACAACATCCCCGAACACGTCGTCGGACTTGACGATGCCGATCCCGTAGTGCAACCCGATTCGTACAAAGATCCGTTCCGCGTCCTTCAGGCGCGCGTTCTTGGCGGCCAGTCCTTCCTGCATGGCGATCGCGGCCCGGACCGACTCAGTGGCTTTCTCGAAGGTCGCCATGACCGAGTCACCGATGGTCTTGATGACTCGTCCGCGATGCGACTCGGCCACGCCGCCCAACATGTCGTTGCATTCCCGAACCATGGCGAATCCGGCGACATCTCCGAACCTTTCGTAGTACGAGGTAGAGCCCTTGATGTCGGTGAAGAGAACCGTGATCGGCCGCCGGAAGCTTTCAAGATGACCCAGCGCCTTCGGATCTTCATGCGACAGCTTGAGGATCTTGGTCACAATCGTGTTCGGCTGCATGGGGTTTCCGGAGTTGCGAACCCAGATTCTAATACCTGCAAGCTCTCTTCCCAGCTAAATTCCTCGGGCGCCTGTTCCGGCAAGCCTTCGCGCGATCTCGCAGAACGGATTCTTGAAGAGAGGCTAAAGAGGCTTCAGTGAGGTTCCTGGTAGACGGTGAGCGGATTCCAGCGCGGGACACTTTCCGATCTTCGAGCACGGACTCCCCAGACTACATGCTATGATGCGTGGTTTTCTGCCACCTCACAGGAGTCATCCAGATGAAGAAATCCGGCCAATTCTGCTCCGTCATTTTTCTGATCTCCTTTTATACGGTGCTTGCCTGGCCCCAGGAAAAAGTTGATCTGGAGATGGTCACGCGCATCCGCTATGAAGGGTTCCGCAACTCCAAGGTAATGGAAACGGCCAGCGGGCTCATGGAGGCGATCGGGCCCCGCCTGACGGGCTCGCCGAATATGAAGCGGGCCAACGAATGGACGCGCGACCAACTGGCTTCGTTCGGGCTGTCCAACGCCCACCTGGAAGCCTGGGGACCGTTCGGGCGCGGGTGGGCCAACCAGTATGTGAATGTCCGCATGGTGTCGCCGGATGTTGCGCCGCTCATTGCCTATGCCAGGGCGTGGACTCCCGGCACCAACGGCGTGGTCAAGGGCAAATGCATCCGCGCCAAGATCGAGACCAGGAAAGACTTCGACAAGTACAAGGGCAAGCTGGCGGGCATGATCGTCATCTTTGGTCCCGATGCGGAAGTGAAGCCCATTACCGAGGCGCCGTTCGAGCGTCTGGACGACAAAGCACTGGCAGGCATTGGCGAGTACAAGGTCCCCAGCGAAAAGGATGCCTTCCGCTTCCGCGAATACAGAAAACGCCTGCAATTCCAGCAGGAAGTCAACAAGTTCTTGAGTGACGAAAAGGTGTTGGCGGTGGTAGACCACGGATACATCGTCACCGGCGGCGGCACCGTGTTCGTGCAGTCAGGCGGCTCCTGGAAAACCGGAGAGACCACAACCGTTCCTGCCGTCACCGTAGCGGTCGAGCAGTGGGATCGTATTGCCCGATTGCTGGACCAGAAAAAGGACGTGGAACTGGAACTCAACCTCGCCAACACCTTCTACGATGACGATCCCATGCAGTACAACACCATCGCGGAGATTCCCGGCGCCGACAAGAAGGACGAAGTCGTCATGCTGGGTGCTCACCTGGATTCCTGGCATGCGGGTACTGGCGCAACGGATAATGGCGCCGGCAGCGTGGTGATGATGGAAGCGATGCGCATCCTCAAGGCGCTCGACATCAAGCCGCGCCGTACCATCCGCATCGCCCTGTGGAGCGGCGAAGAACAAGGATTGCTGGGTTCGCAGTACTACGTGCAGCAGCACTTCGGCTCACGACCTCCCGGCAATGAGCCTGACCAGCAGGGCATGCCCACCCTGCTGCGCCGGGAAGCCGGCCCGGTCACGGTGAAGCCGGAGCAGGCGAAGATCTCCGCCTACTTCAATGTGGACAATGGCACCGGCAAGCTGCGTGGCGTCTATCTGCAGGAAAACGAGGCAGTCGCCCCCATCTTTGAGGCCTGGATGCAGCCCTTCAAGGACCTGGGCATGAGCACTCTCACCATGCGCAATACCGGGGGGACCGATCACCAATCGTTGGACGCGGTCGGAATTCCGGGCTTCCAGTTCATCCAGGATCCAATCGAGTACTCGACGCGGACCCACCACTCCAACATGGACGTGTATGACCGCTTGCAGCCTGACGACCTGAAGCAAGCGGCTGTGATCGTGGCCAGCTTTGTCTACAACGCCGCCATGCGCGATCAGATGCTGCCCAGGAAACCGATCGAAAAGCCGTTACCCAAACAACCCGAAAAGCCGGACGAAGAGTAAGCCCAGCACTGGTCAACAAAAAGCAATAAGCCCGCGAATGGAGGCCGGGCGTCCTCGCCCGGCTGGTGGGGCGGCGACGATTCGACGGGCGGGGACGCTCCACAAGGCGGGCCGAAAATCCCGGATGCCGGGCTGCATACTGCATACTGCATACAGGGCTTCCCCCCCAGCTTCCACGCATGTACCATAAACGATTCCACTTCTTCCCCGGGAGATGAAACAAATGTATCTCAGCAAGCGGATCGCAGGCCGGACGGCCGGGCTGATGGTTGCCATGCTACTGTTCCCGGCCATGATTTTCGGGCAGCAGGACAAGACCGAAAAAACCAGAAAGGCGGCTGAGCAACCCGCTGCTTCGCAATCCGCTGCTTCGCAATCCGCTGCGGCCCCTGCCAGGAGCGAAGACACTCTTTTCAAGGGCATGAAATACCGCGTCATTGGCCCCTTCCGCGGGGGGCGGTCCTTGACTGCTGCGGGCATCGCCGGCGATCCCACCACCTATTACTTCGGCGCCACGGGCGGCGGAGTCTGGAAGTCTACCGACGGCGCCATGACCTGGACCTCGGTGTTCGACAAGGAAGGCACGTCTTCGATCGGTAGCCTGGCCGTGGCTCCCTCCGACCCTAACATGGTTTACGTGGGCACCGGAGAAGCCTGCATCCGCGGCAACCTCTCGCATGGCGACGGCGTCTACAAGACCCTGGACGGCGGCAAGACCTGGAAAAATATCGGCCTGCGAGATACCCGCGCCATCGGCAAGGTCATCGTTGACCCGAGCAACGCGGACCGGGTGTTTGTCGCGGCGCTGGGTCATCCTTTTGGTCCGAACACCGAGCGCGGAATCTTTCGCACCCTCGATGGTGGCAAGACCTGGGAGAAGGTTCTATACAAAGATGAGAACACCGGGGGCATCGATATCGCCTTCGACCCTCGCAACGCCAACATCCTGTATACGTCACTGTGGGAAGCGCGGCGTACCGCGTGGAGCCTGTCGAGTGGTGGCGCGGGCAGCGGTCTCTATCGTTCCAATGACGGCGGCACTACCTGGAAACAACTTCAGGAACACGGCTTGCCGAAGGGACCCTACGGACGCATCGGGGTTGCTGTGGCGGCGAACTCCGATCGCGTCTACGCCTTGATCGAAGCCAACGAAGGCGGCATCTACCGGTCTGACGACGGGGGCGATACCTGGCAACTGGTCAACGATAGCCACTCTTTCACGCAGCGGGCCTGGTACTACATGCACATCACCGCCGACCCGCAGGATCCCGACACCGTGTACGTGCTCAACGTGGACTTCTACAAGTCCACCGACGGCGGACGCACCTTTAATAAAGTGAAGGTGCCGCATGGCGACCATCACGGCTTGTGGATTGATCCCCGCAACCCGCGCCGCATGATGGCCTCCAACGACGGCGGTGTCACCCTGACCCTGGACGGCGGCAAGACTTGGTCGCGCCAGGATAATCAGCCGACCGCGCAGTTCTACCACGTGATTACCGACACCCGCACGCCCTACTACGTGTACGGCGCACAGCAGGACAGCAGCACGGTCGGCATCGCCAGCCGCAGCGACGATGGCGCCATTGGCCGTGCCGATTGGTACGACGTGGGCGGCGGGGAAGCCGGTTACATTGCGCCTTATCCTCCGGATCCGAATATCGTTTACGCCGGCGACTATCAGGGCAA
>JBGPJK010000087.1:0-14939 GCA_041485425.1 Terriglobia bacterium
AGTCTGGACGAAAAGGCGAGTTTCTTTCTTGTCGGTGTCGCGCAGACCTTCGCGGGCATCGACGGCTTCGGCGACGCGGGCCTCGAGATCTTCCGCCTGCGCGATGCGGACGCAGTTGGAACACTGGCCACAGAAGTCTGGAAGGCCGCCCGTGGTCGTGGGCGAGAGACAGTTCATCCCCTTGGCCAGCATCAGGGCGAGGGTATATTTGCCGGAACCGGCGGGACCGGCCAGGATCACCGCTTGCGGAAAGCGGCGGTTGGCCAGCATTTCGCGCAGCCGGCGAAGGACATCGGGGTTACCGTGAAAATCTGCAAAACCCATATTCACCACAGAGGCACAGAGAAGACTGGGTCCTGAACTTCTTCACGATAATACTGTCTGACGGGTCTTCCCGTCATTCAGGTTCGATCACGGTTCTGCCTGACATCATAAGGACTTCTCTGTGCTTTTCGTCTCGGTGGTGAATTCAGGCGGTTCTTGCCGCTGATTTCAGCTTACGGCGAACGATTTCCAGGATGTGGGCGTGGGTTTGATCGGCGGTACCGCGGGCGTCGACGACCACCACGCGCTGCGGTTCGCGGGCGGCGATGGCCAGATAGGCGTTGCGCACCCGTTCGAAGAAGGCACGGCTCTCGTGCTCGAAGCGGTTCTCGTCGCTTTCTGCGCTGTGGCGGGCCTGGTTGCGCCGGCGGGCTCTTTCTACGCTGGCGGTCACGTCGGAATCCATCAGAATGGTGAGTTCGGGCTGGAGGTCGCCACACAGGATGTGGTGGAGCGCCAGGACCGGCTCGCTGCCCAGTTTGCGTCCGCCACCCTGGTAGGCCTCCGTCGAGTCGGTGAAGCGGTCGCAGAGCACCACGCGGCCTTCGGCGAGCGCGGGCTGAATGACTTCCTTGATGTGCTGCGCGCGGGAGGCGAACATCAGCGCCAGCTCGGAGAGCGGAGAAAGGTGGGCGGTGGCGGTATCGAGCAGCAGTTTGCGAATCTTTTCGCCGGTTTCGGTGCCGCCCGGTTCGCGGGTCATTACCACGGAGAAGCCCTGGGTGCGGAGCGCGGCGGCGAGCTTTTCCAGTTGCGTGCTCTTGCCGCAGCCGTCCAGGCCTTCCAGCGTGATGAATTTGCCGCGATGGGAGTGGGGGGGCACGGGGAAATCATAGCATTCAGCACCCCAGCATCTAGCAATTAGCAATTAGCAACTAGCACCTGCGCCCTTGATGGTTTCTCCCCATCGAAAACCCGAATGGCTAAGTGCCAAATGCTAATTGCTAATTGCTAGTTGCTAATTGCTAGATGTCGGGGAGACTGAATGCTGTGTACTACCTTTGTCACGAAACAAGTGTTTCCGGCGCGACTCGCTTCGTCGCGGGGTCTGGTATATTCATTAGCTTCGTAGTCGATGATCGAGCCCCTAAAGGAGCGTGTACATGGCGACTTTCCCCGGTCGTGCATTGCGCTGGGTTGTCCTGCTTGCAGCTTTGAACCTACCGGTTTTCGCGGCGGCCGGCCCGCATATCAGCTTGTCGGTCGATGCCAGCGAGGCGCCACGCAAGATTTTCCATGCGCAGTTGAAGATTCCGGCCAGCGCGGGCACGCTCACGCTCTATTACCCGAAGTGGATTCCGGGCGAACACGGGCCGACGGGGCCAATCCAGGACGTGGCGGGGCTGAAGTTCACCGCCAACGGGCAGAGCTTGAAATGGCGGCGGGACCTGCTGGATGGGTGGACGTTTCACGTGGAAGTACCTGCGGGAGTGTCAACCGTGGACGCGTCGCTGGACTTTATTTCGCCTGCGGGTGGGGAGGGCCTCTACACCGGCGGGCCCTCGGCGACGGACAAGATGATGGTGGTCAGTTGGAACACGCTGCTGTTGTATCCGGCGGGCTCGACCTCGGATGCGCTGACCTACGACGCCACTCTGCGGCTGCCCGCGGGATGGAAGTTCGGCACGCCGTTGCCGGTGGCTTCGCAGTCGGGAAATGAAATTGCGTTCAAGCCGGCGTCGCTGACCACGCTGGTGGATTCGCCGGTGATTGCGGGGGAGTATTTGCGGGTGGTGCCGCTGGCGCAGAATCCGCTGGTCGAGATGGATATTGCGGCCGACAGCGCCGGCGCCCTGGATGGGCCAGCGGAAGTTTTCGAGCACTACAAGGAGATGGTGACGCAAGCGCAAAAGCTGTTCGGCGCGCAGCACTACCGTGAATACCACTTCGTCTACAGCCTGAGCGACCACGTGGCGCACTTCGGGTTGGAGCACCATGAGTCGAACGACAGCCGGGTGGATGAGCGCACCCTGGTGGACCCGGACAAGCGACTGCTGGAGGCCGGACTGCTGACGCACGAGTATGTGCACTCGTGGAACGGGAAATACCGGCGTCCCGCGGACCTGACCACCCCGGACTACGAGAAGCCCATGCAGGATGACCTGCTGTGGGTGTACGAGGGACTGACCTCGTACTTGGGCGACGTTCTGAGCGGGCGCAGTGGAGTGCGGACGCCGGAGCAGTTTCGGGATGCGCTGGCGGAGATAGCGGCGGATCTCGACCACCGGCCGGGACGTGCCTGGCGCAACCTGCAGGACACCGCCGATGGCGTGCCCGCGATGCAGGGCGCGCCGGAGCAGTGGCAGTCGTGGCGGAGGGGCCTGGATTATTACGATGAAGATGTCCTTAACTGGCTTTGGGTGGACACCATCATCCGGGCGCAGACCCAGGGAGAAAAATCAATGGATGACTTCTGCCATCTTTTTCATGGTGGACAGAGCGGGCCTCCCGAGGTGAAGACCTACACGTTCGATGACGTGGTGAATGCTCTCAGCCAGATCGCACCCTATGACTGGCGCGGGTTCTGGACCGAGCGGCTGCAGAATCACGCGCCGGGTGCGCCGCTCGATGGGATTGCGCGCAGCGGGTGGAAACTGGTGTATGACGAAACCCGGTCGGATTTGGTGAAGGCCACGGAGGACAAAGACAAGGACATCAATGCTGAGTATTCGATCGGGCTGACGTTAAGCGATGACGGCCGCATCGTGGACGCGATTGAAGGCATGCCGGTTGCGATGGCCGGGATCGGGCCGGGCATGAAAGTAGCGGCGGTCAACGGCAAGAAGTTCACGGCGAATGTGTTGCGGGATGCGCTGCGAGCAGGAAAGAGCAGCACGGAGCCGCTGGAGTTACTGATCGAAAACACGGATTACTACAAGACCTACAAAGTCGATTATCACGGCGGGGAGAAGTATCCGCACCTGGTGCGGGATGAATCGAAGCCGGATGTGCTGAGCGAGATCATCAAGCCGCGGTAAGTCAAAAGCTCTTAACCGCAGAGATCGCGGAGAACAGCCGCGGAGAACGCGGAGGAATACGGCCGCCTCTTCTCGGCGGGCTTGGCGATCTCCGCGGTTAATTTGTTTCTGTTACTCCGGCGAACAGGTCGGTTTCCTGCACCATTGGGCCGGGACTTATCGAGGCGGCGAGGTGGAACATTTCCTGGCGTCCGCGCTGACGGATGTGTGCCTCGACCAAGGGCCAGAGTGGAGCCTGGGTGGTGTGGGCCTGGAATGCGGCGATCTTGGTTTCGAGGTGGTCGCCGATTTCGATGATGGCGGTTGCCGGAGGCAAAGCAACCGGCTGCCGGTCGGGCAAAGCGAAGTTCGCGGTGGTGTAGTAGAGCTTCTGCGTGCGGTGCGGAGTAATGCCATCCTGGAGTTGGTCGGGATAGCGGTTGTTGCGTCCGGCCCAGTGGAAGGCGAGGCTGGCGAAGACCGACACCATGGAATGATCGGTGTGCCCGGTGACCGCGCCCTCGGGGCCGAAGGTCAGCAGGATGTCCGGGCGGAACTGGCGCAGGTGGAGCGTGAGGTCGCAAACCACCCGGTAAAGGTCCTGGCGATGCAGTTGTCCGTCGGGATAATCGAGCACGATCCCACGGGAGACTTCCAGGATTTCGCAGGAAGCGGCAAATTCTTTGCGGCGGATCGCGGCGAGTTCGTGATCGTTGCGGGCACCTCCGCGATGGGTGGCGGCTTGGCCGGGCGTAAGGCAAATCACGCAGGTCTCGACGCCGCGGTCGCGGTAGAGGCGTAGCGAGCCACCGAAGCCGCCAGCTTCGTCATCGGGATGGGCGGTGATGACCATCATGCGGCGCATAGTCATGATTCTATCCGGGTTTGGGCGGTGCTACAGTGCCGGACTTCGTGGCTAGGGAGACGGCTTGGTGGCAGGCGGGACGCCGGCGCTACGGCTGGACGCATGCTCTTCCAGCATGAACGCCAGAACTTCCTGAGGTACGGGAGCATTCCACACGGGAGCAAACGACTGGCGATGCAGAGGGCAGGGGCCATGCTCGCGCAGGGCGGCGAGGTGGTACGGCGTGCTGTAGCCCTTGTTGGAGGCGAGTCCGTAGACGGGGAAGATGGGATCCCATTCGCTAATCATGCGGTCGCGTTCCACCTTGGCGAGGATGGAAGCGGCGGCGATCGAGGCGGAAAGCGCGTCACCATGGATGATGGGATTTTGTGGCAGCGCGCAATCCAGGCGGATGGCGTCAACCAGCAGGTGATCCGGCGTGGGCTGCAGGCCCAGGACCGCCTCCCGCATGGCCACGCGCGAGGCCTGGTAAATGTTGATCTGGTCGATGCGGGCGGCGTCCACGGCGGCGATGGCCCAGGCGATAGCGTGCTGGCGGATGCGTTCCGCTAATGTCTCCCGGCGCTCGGGCAACAGTAACTTCGAATCGCGCAAGCCGCGGATGCGATAGGCAGGATCGAGGATGACGGCGGCGGCCACCACCGGTCCGAACAACGAACCGCGCCCCACCTCATCGACTCCGGCCACCAGGTGCGCGCCTGCCTGCCAGGCTTTCTTCTCATACTGCAGGGTGCAACGCAGCTTCTTGAGCAGGCGGAGCTTGGCGGCGGAAGCGGAAAGTGGTTTCTGGAGCGCGAGTTTAGCGTCGGGGGACACGGGCCGGGGGACAGGTGCATCTTCGCCGAGAGCGGGCGATTGACGCAAGCGGGAAAAAGCGGCTCGGCGCAGAGTGCGCAGTTCGGGCGTTTAGATTCAGTCTGGTCCCAAGTAACCTGCGAGCGTATTACTACCGTCAATTGACCTTCGTTCCCCTGCTTGTTACCTTCGAGCGCAGGAGTTGTCCCACTAAGGGACGCGTGTGACAGAAGAGCTTTCCAATCAGCCGCCAAACCGTTTAGACAAGCGCATCCACGTTGCGCTTCCGATTCGTGTCACCTATTGGGACAAAGAGAACAAACCCTGCCTGGACCTGGCGTGTACCTATGACATTTCTGCCCGTGGAGCGAGGGTGACGGGATTGCGCTACGTGAAGGAAGCGGGAGAAATCGTCGCCATTGAACGCGGCAAGAGCAAAGCGTTCTGCCGGGTGGTTTGGATAGGCGAGCCGAATTCAGAATTACGCGGCCAGGTGGGGATCCAGTGCGTGGAATCGGACCGGATGATGTTCGAAGCCGAACTGCACGGTTTGGAAGAGATTTATGAACGGATCCAGGGGGCAAGCGGTTTGTACCAGATGAACTCGGCCCCTGGCAGCCACAACGGCAACCGCAGGCGACAGCCGCGGTTCGATGTCCAAGGGGTAGCGGACTTGCTGAAACGCGATCCCAACGCCGCGCACACCGAAGCCGTGCTGAAAAATCTGTCTGAAACGGGATGCCTGGTCACGACCCATCACATGCTAGTGCCAGGGACGGAGTTGAAGCTGGTGCTGAACATCGGCAACCAGGACTTGCGGCTTCGAGGCAAGGTGCGGCACGCTGCCCTGGATTTTGGAGTGGGCATCGAGTTTCGTGAGATCCGCAAAGGCGACCGCCAGATCCTGCAATTCCTGCTGCGCAGGCTGGCAGAAAGACAGGAAGAAGAAGAGAAACCCAAAGCCAAGGCGGCGATGGTGTCGCGGTGAAGCCCCCGGATAATTCTTAAGCGACTTCCTGCATGCCGGCGAGACGCCGGCGCTACGGCTGCTACTTCGTAGCCGCTTCCACCGTTGTGCGCTCTTTCTCGACGTCCTTCAAGCGGGCGGCTTTGCCCCGGAGACTGCGCAGGTAATACAGCTTGGCGCGGCGGACCTTGGAGGAGCGCAGCAACTCCACTTTGTCGATGACCCGGGAGTTGATCGGGAAGATGCGTTCGACGCCGTGGCCGAAACTCATCTTGCGCACGGTGAAGCTGGCTTGCGGGCCACGACTGCGGGCAATGACGACGCCTTCGAAGGCCTGCAGACGTTCCTTGTCACCTTCCTTAATCTTGACGTGCACGCGGACGGTGTCGCCCGGAGTGAAGGCGGGAATATCGGTGCGCTTGGCTTTGGCCAGGAGTTTATCGATGATGAGGTTCGACATGGTCTTGTCCCTTCGTTCTAGATATCTTTCTGGCCTGTGATCTGGGCCAGTAAATCCTTATCTTCGTCGCTGAGCCCGACCTTGTCCAATAGATCGGGGCGGTTGCGCAGCGTTTTCTGCAGCGCAGTACGGCGGCGCCAGCGGCGGATGTCATCGTGATTGCCGGAAACCAGCACCTCGGGGACTCCCATGCCGCGGAAGTCCGCTGGACGCGTGTAGTGCGGGTAATCGAGCAAACCGCCGGAAACGCAGGTGGAACTGGGGCCGCCATTGCTGGCCGGTGGTTCCGCATGCAGCGAGAACGATTCCTGCCGGGAGGAGGCCTGGTTGCCCAGCGCACCCGGAATCAGGCGTGTGACCGCATCCACAATCACCGCTGCACCCAATTCGCCTCCGCTCAGCACGTAGTCGCCGATCGAAAGCTCGCGGTCGGCGAGGAACTCAATCACACGCTCGTCGACGCCTTCGTAACGTCCGCAGATGAAGACGATTCGATCGAGCGTGGCGAGTTCTTCCGCTATGCCGTGGTCGAAACGACGGCCTTGCGCGGAGAGCAGGACAACGTTCTGTTTGGCGTTGCTGGCGAGGCGCTCGTGGCGCGGCGCTAAATCCAGCGTTTCAATACATTCAAAGATCGGTTCCGGCTTCAGCACCATGCCTTCGCCGCCGCCGAAAGGGCGGTCATCCACGGTGCGGTGGCGATCATGCGCGAATGCCCGCAAGTCGTGGACTTCGATTGTCACCAGACCGGCTTCCCGGGCCCGGCGGATAATGCCGTAATCCAGCGGTCCGCGAAAGAAGTCGGGAAAGATCGTTAAGATGTCGATCTTCATCGCGAACCCTAAGAACCAAAAGCCTTAACCACAGAGGACACGAAGGAATTCCAAACCCTCTTTTATTCTTTGTTCCTGCCAGTCGCCTGCTGCCGCTTCTCTTCGGGCGTCAGCGGGGCATTGACTTCCAGCATGCCTTCGGGCAAACGCATTGCAATCCGCTTACGCTCTAGGTCTATGCTCTTGAGATACGCCTCGGCGAACGGGATCTCGTATTCCTTTTCGCCTTTGACGATCAGCAGGGGCGCTTCGCCGGCGCCAAACTGCACATCTTCAATCTTGCCGATCTGGCGATCACCGTCGAAGACCAAGCATCCGACCAGATCGCTGACGTAGGTCCAGCCGGACTCAAGCTGGGCGCGCTGTTCGGCTGGCACCTGCAGTTCGCAGCCCGCGAGGGCCTCGGCGTCGGAGATGGAATCCACGCCTGCGAACTTCAAGACCAGGAACCCCTTGTGCGGCCACAGTTCCTCAACTTCCAGTTCGCGCCGGCTGCCGTCTTGGGCAAGCGCCAGCAATCGCATACCTGCGCGGAAGCGGTCCGGAACGTCGCTTTGGACCTCAACCGCAACTTCGCCACGACGTCCCTGGGTTTTGCGGACACGGGCGAGGGTGATGAACGCGCCGCTGATTCCCGACTCTCCTGTTCCCGATCTCGCTATTCAAGGATCTCGAGCGTGAAGCGCTTATGGAGCTTCATGCCGGCTGCGCCCAGAAGCGTACGCATGGCGCGGGCGGTGCGTCCTTGCTTGCCGATCACCTTGCCCAGGTCGTTGGGGGCCACCTTGAGTTCGAGTACGACGGCTTGTTCTCCGTCGACCTCTTTGACCGAAACCTGGTCCGGTTCGTCGACCAGCGCTCTGGCAATCTGCTCGATCAAGGCCCGCATATCCCCACTTTGCTCGCTCATGTGCGGCTCCTCAGGGTGGGGTGACGGCTTCCGATACGCACTGCGGGATCAGGCCACGGAACCGGCGGCGGCCGGAGCCGGCCGGGACACGATCTTGCTGACCCGGTCCGACATTTTGGCGCCCTTGGACACCCAGTAGTCGATGCGCTCGCGCTTGAGCTCAATACTGGCGGGATTGGTGCGGGGATTGTAAGTCCCGACCACTTCCACGGAAAGGCCGTTGCGCGCGCGCTCCTTTTCGATCACGACCACGCGATAGTACGGTTGTTTGCGCGCACCTGTGCGCGCCAAGCGGATCATTAACACAGAACTTAAGTTCCTTTCCTAGTTGCGTCCGGTGGGGTAAGGCAAACTGTTATTTTTGCAGATTCTAGCTGGATTGGCAAGGGTGGCACGGCGATCTGCCAGCCGTCGCTCACGAGCTGCATTCTCCGCTCCACCCATTAAGGAGCAATTCTGGCAGGAAGGTATAATCGCCGCTGCCTATGGCCCTAACCACTCGAACAATTCGGGGAGGGGTATTTCCGGAATGACCGGCAAGCATCGCATCGTGGTATCGACGCAGAACAGCCCCTACCATGCCTGGCAGGCCAAGGTGTTCTACTTCTCCTGCGTCACCCGGCTCGACCATCAGCCTATTGTCATCGTGCATGAAAATGGGCAGCCCTGGCACCCCGGCTTCGCCGACCTCGTCCGGGCTGGCGCCATGGTGCGCAAGGCCCCCAGCTACATCACGCAAAACCGCCTGCCCACGCGGAACTGCGCCGGCACCCTGATTCATGCAGCTGCGCTCTGCAACCCCGACGAACTCATCGTGCTCTGCGATCCCGACATGATCTTTGTCCGCAGACCGGCGTTCTGCCGCGAGTTCTCGGGGAACTACTACTCGTATCTGGACTATGACCAGCCCCACATCCAGGCCGCAGCCGAGAGACTCGGGATTCAACCCCACGCGCTGCGGGAGCGGCAGAATCAACTGTGCTGCGGCGTTCCCTACGTCATCCCCGTGCACCAGGCCACACCTCTGGCCGAGGCTTGGCTAAACGCCTTCGATGCGTTTTCCTTCGAGGACCGGAACTGGGACCATATCTGGCTGGACGTCATGTATGCCTTTGGACTCGCAGTGATGAAGGCGGGATGGACGCTCACTCTCGCCGATCTGGTGAACATGGACAACCCGCCGGGAGCCATCCTGGACCACGAGATGATTCACTACTGCTGGGGCGATCCCGCCTGGGACAAGCGATGGTATCTCTCCGACGAGGAAGCCCAGAGGGTTTGGGATCCGCCGTTTGAGCCAGCCGAAGGCACCGTCCTGCGGGAACTCTTCTCCCAGATCAGGCAGGCCCGCGGTTTCTATCGGGATGTCTACTTTGAGGGCAGGAACGGCCACGGGCTCGATTGGGCAGTCTGAGTCTCAAATCCACTTGATCGGAACGGGGCCGCACACCCAGGTCACGAAGACGAATTTTTCTCCCCGGATCACCGGTTCGGCGCAGTGCAAATACCGAGACGGAAACACCAGGGTCTTGCCGGGAAGCGGCGTGGCGGCGAAGTTGAGGGAGAGAAAGTTGGTTTTCCCGCCCTCGAAATCATCGTTCAAGTAACACAGTACGGTGAAGTAGCGGCGGGCCAGCTCCCGTTCGTCGGCATCTTTGTGGGGGACGTAATGCCCGCCTGCGGAATAGCGTACGATCTGTGTCCCCTCCTGTTCGCTCAGGTCGGTTCCCCAGATCTGCCGGATCATGGGAATGACGATGGAGCTGACCTTCGCCTCGAACTCGTCATGAATTTGCGCTGTCTGGGCACGGTTGACCACGCGCGCCACCCGGGTGTCCGGCAGGACCATGTCGCATGACCCTCCCTCGCTTTCCACCACAACCTGGGCGGCCTCCCATGCATCCTTGCCCTGCGCAAACTCCACGATGGAAGCGCACTGCGCCGGATCGTACAGTCGTGTGGCGAACACACCATGAGCTTCGTGCTTGCAGGGAATCGCGGACATCGCGGTCTCCAAGCTTGGAGTTGACTTCTCCGCTACCGTGGCTTGCCGTGGCCCGCACCGGGCGACGGCCGGGGCACGCCCACACTGGGCGACGGCCGGGGCACGCCCGCACCGGGCGACGGACGAGGCACGCCCACACCGGGCGACGGCCGGGGCACACCCACACCGGGCGACGGACGAGGCACACCTGGGGCCTTTGCCTGCAAGCCCTGATCTTCGGGGGCGTCCATCTCACCGAGCAACTCTTCCGGTACAGCCAGCACCAGAGAGGCCAGCAGTTCGTCCCGAACCGGTTCCTGGTGCTCACGGAAAACCTTGGAAAGGGCCGCCAGAGACTCCAGGCGTAGACGGTTATTCACTTGAAACCGAAGCCGAAGCTTGGCGGCTTCCATCATTCGTTCCTGCGTGGTCATAGCCACACCTCCTGCTTCTTCTCCGAGTGTTGACCATGGCGCCGGAGGCTCGCCTTCACCCTGCGCTCGGGAGGGCCAAATCGACGCACAGGCGGAGCAGGGGCGAAGTTTATAGGGGGCAAGGGGTGTTCGCAAGGAAAATGTTGCATCGGAAACCAGCCCGATGCCGGCGGCTAACGAGCCAAGTCCTTCACCAAATAGAGTTGAGAAAGATGACGTCCGAAGGAATACACGTAGGACTTCCCGTCGGCCGATACTAGAACCTTTGGAGAACCGATGATTCCAGCGGGATCGGAGGGTTCAATATTCCGGAGCAACTGTCTGCGCCCGCTGATGGGGTCGAGCTCATAGAGCTGGATCGGCCGCTGCAGGCGACAAGTGTAGAGCCACCGGCTATCCTCGCTCCAGCGGATCACGGCCTCGTTTTGGTTCAGACCGCGGACCTCGCGTGGTTCGCCGCCTTGCAGGGGAAACAGGATGACCTTGCCCGCTGTATTTTGGGCGAGCAGGAACCTCCCATCCGGCGAAAGCCGGGCTCCCGTGGTCCCCTCCGGGGTCAACGGCTGCGGCCGGCCACCGTCAATATTCTGGATGTAGCCGCGTGACCCCTTTCCCGGTTCTCTACCCGTGAAGACGACATGCTTGCTGTCGGGAGTCCAAGTGTCGTCTCCATGGTCGTCAATTCCGCCGCGTTCCAGAGTTCGGGTTTGTCCCGGCCCGGTGGGGAGCAGTACGGTCTGGCGCGGCTCATTGACAATGGTGAGCGCCCACTTTCCATCCGGCGAGAGCGCAATTGCTGCCCCTTCTCCCAAGCGCACCGCAGGCGAGCCATCGGTTTTGCCTAGATAGGAACTGTAGTTGGTCCCACTTCCCTCGCCGTAGTATTGGAAGAGAAAGGTCGTTCCGTCATTCGACAGGTCAAAAAGCCCAATGTCATCCAGCCAGGACAAATCCCGCTCTGTGGTTTGCCCCGGGGGCAGAGCAATGACCGGTGTGGAGTCCTTGTAACTCGACAGCAGCAGAGTTCCATCCCGGGCAATATCGTGCAAGAGCAAGTTCGTGGGAACCCGGGCTACGACCCGTTCTTTCCCGCCCAGCGTGACCGCGTACAGGGCAAACGCTTCTCCCGACCGGGTGGCGGTAAACCAGACCTCATCCCCCTTCGCCGACCAAGCCAAGCCTTGTTCGCTGGAAAACTCTTCGGAGAGTCTCTGTTGGTGTCCCGCGAGATCCACCACCGAAACCCATCCCCGGTCATCCCATTGCCCGGCGTGCTCCATGAACGCAACCCGGTCCCCCTGGGGAGAAACGCGGGGACTGGAGATCCAACCGGAGGTCTCGAACAGAGTTCTGCCAATGGGGAATTCCAGCCGCTCCCGGTTGCCATGGTGAACAATGGCCAGATTAGTTCCATCAGGAGACCAGTCGGCCTCTTGTACCTCTTCCAGGACTTCTCTCGGTGCCCCACCGCCCAGCGGCACGCGCGCCAGGGTGCCCCGGCTGACCGAGCGTGCCACATCTCGCCGGTTGAGCAGGACCGCCATTTCGCCGGTGGAAGAGACGGCCAGCAGGTCGGTGTTGGTCAAGCCCAGCGACCGTGATTCGGTACTCTCCGGGCGGGTGGAAAAGATGTCGAGTGGATTTCCACCCCACGACGCGCTGTACACGATGGTATTGGCATCGGACGTGAAGCGGGCGGACCAGACGGCGCCGCGGCGAAATGTGATCTGGTGGTAGGCAGGCAGCGGATGTTCTTTGCTCTCTCCCAGGAAGAGCCCCAGACCCAGCGCGCCGAGCAATACGATCCCGGCAAGCGCCGTCCACAGAAACTTCCGCCGGACATTGGACTCCGCAACCATCCCTTGGGCCCGCGTGCCGGAGGTTGCGGTGAGGCCGGAGAGTGTCCCCAGATCAAACAGCAGGTCCCGCGTCGTCTGAAAGCGCTCTTCCGGCCGCTTCTCCAGGCAATGGCGGAGAATATGGGCGGTCGCGGGAGGTAGATTGGGGTTGATCTGCCAAAGGTCCTGCGGCTCTTCTTTCAGGACTGCGGAAATCGTGTCCGCCGTGGTTGGGCCTTGAAAGGCCCGCTTGCCGGTCAGCATCTCAAAAAGAATTGCTCCGAATGAAAAGAGGTCGCTGCGATGGTCCAGCGCCTGCCCGCGCACCTGCTCCGGCGACATGTATCCCACCGTCCCGAGGACGACTCCCGAGGTGGTCATCAAGGTTGCGGCTTCGCTGCTGTCCGCGTTCTGCTCGGGTTGGGCGAGCTTGGCCACTCCGAAGTCGAGGATTTTGACCCGGCCTTCGTTGGTGATGAAGATGTTCTCCGGCTTCAGGTCGCGGTGCACGATGCGCTTCTCGTGAGCCGCCATCAGGCCGCGCACGATCTGCATGGCAAAGTCGATGACCCGGTGGAAGGGGAGTGGTCCAGCCAACAGCCGCTGCCGCAGGGTCTGCCCCTCTAGTAATTCGGAGACGAGATAAGGGGTACCGTCCTGTGTGCCGACATCGTAGATGGCCAGAAGATTGGGATCGTTCAAGGTGGCCAGGGTGCGGGCTTCCTGTTCGAAACGCCGCAGCTTGTTTTCATCGCTGCAAAAGGCCGGCGGCAGTGTTTTGAGGGCGACGTCGCGGTTCAGGCGCTCGTCGCGCGCGCGATAGACCTCCCCCATTCCTCCGGCACCGAGGGGCGCGACTACGCGGTAATTGCCCAAGGTTCGACCCACGAGAGAGGAAGGCGGTGCCATTGCGGGCGATAGTAGGTCACAGGGCAACCCAAGTCAAACCCAAGGAAAACAGGGTTTGAATCCCCCGGCTGGCTGGAAATTCGGCGCAGAATGGCCAACAGGAACAGGCGCTCCCCAGGAGCATCTTTACTGGGTGGGTGCGTCGCTGAGCGCTTTGATTATGTCTGCTGGTTCCGGCCGCTCGGTGTAGTCCGGGTTAGCGGAGGCGTAGAGGATTGTGACGTCACGATCGAGGATGTAGGTTGCCGGGATGGGGAGTTCCCAGCTTTCGTCTCCATTTGCGAAGGGCAGGTTGATGAAGGCGCGCCGGTAGACGGACTGCTGATAATCCGGAACGCGGTATACCAGACCGAACTGGCGGGCGACCTGGTGGCCGGGGTCACTCAGCAGTGGGAAGCGCAGCTGGTGCTGGTCGGCCATGAAGAATGACTGCTGCACGGTTTGTGGCGAGATGGCGACCAGCGAGGCTTGGGCTTGCTCGATTTGCGGCAGGATCAGGTTCATCGCTTCCAACTGCCCGACACAGAACGGATCCCAGCGTCCGCGGAAGAAGCAGATCACCAGCCGGCCTTGGCACAACAGATCGTCGGAAGCAAGCAGCTTGCCGTTGTGGTCTTGGAGTTCGAACGCGGGCGCTTTTGCGCCCACAGCGAGAGCGCGGTCCCCGATACCAGATCGTTTCAATTCCTCGACGGCGCTGGCATGAATGGCTTGGATCTCGGGCGGGACGTAGCGGGCGATGAGTTCCTTGCGCTCGGCAAACTGCTCGCGCAGCGGGCGCACATCATCGGCCGGATTGGATTCTTCCAGGGAACGCCACTTCATGGGAGTTTTTCAGTCGTGCCTACGGCACTCGCGTCGGTTTTGCGGCTCAACCCGCCACTGAAGTGGCGGGCTACTATCGGTCGTCCCTCCGGGACTTGGCATTTTTTCCACCTCAGCGCCCAGCGCTGAAGCGCTGGGCTAAGCTGGATCGCCCCTGCGGCGCCGGAAAATGGGAGGGTCGCGCTTCTGCTCCAAGTCGCGAACCGGACACCCAAAGCCTAGAGCCTAGAGCCTGCTCCTACATTCCGGGGAACTTCATCCCCGCCATCCTGCGGGCGAAGCTTGGCTTGCCCATCTGCTTGAACATTTTTCGCATCTGGGCGTACTGGCGCAGGAGGTTGTTCACTTCCTGCACGGTGGTGCCGGAGCCGCGGGCGATGCGTTTGCGGCGGCTGCCGTTGATGACCTCGTGGTGATGGCGTTCGTGAGCGGTCATGGAGTTGATGATGGCCTCGACGCGATTGACCTGCTTTTCGTCAACTTTGTCGGCGGCTTTTTGCAGACCGGCGAAGGGGCCGATACTGGGCAGCATACCCATCAGGCTCTGCAGCGATCCCATCTTTTTCACCTGGCGGAGTTGGTCGCGAAAGTCCTCGAGCGAGAAGCCGTCGCCGGCGAGCACCTTGGTGGCGAGTTCCTCGGCTTTTTTCTTATCGATCTGCGATTCGGCTTTTTCGATGAGCGACAAAATGTCGCCCATGCCCAGGATGCGGGAGACGATGCGGTCAGGGTGAAAGGGTTCGAGCGCGTCGTACTTTTCGCCGACGCCGATGAACTTGATGGGCTGGCCGGTGACCTGGCGGATGGAGAGCGCCGCGCCACCGCGGGCGTCGCCATC
>JBGPJK010000088.1:0-14690 GCA_041485425.1 Terriglobia bacterium
ATCGGGCCGGTCGCGATGCTGGAGAAATTCGCCGGCAATCTCCGCGCCCGCGCTCCCGGCCAGGGCACGTAGTTCAGCCAACGATTCTTCGGCGCTGAACTCCGGGATGGCGGGTGCCTTGGACGCGCCCGGCACAGCGGTCGCGCTGTCGCGCGCAGCCTGCGCGCCACTGGTCAGAGAACCTTTTCCGCTTCCGAATGCTGGCGTCCGCGCGCGCTTACGATACTCCAATCCGACCAGGAAGGCACGCTCCGCTGCCGCTCCCTTGGCTGACGGCGACTTCGTGGCACGCCCCGCGCCACCCTGTTTCCCGGAAACTCTGAAATCTGGACTGCGCAATCGGGAGTGCCTTTATCCTTCCGTTCCTGACGCGCTTGCGGCCTGGTCCGCGTCCGTGGTCGCCGCCGTCGTGCTGGTGGTGCCGGTGACCGGAACCGCGGCCGGCCTCTCCCCGTGGCCATGCGAAGTCCTCCCCATGGCGACCGTGGAGATGGCATGCTTGAAGATCAACTGCTCCTGGTTATTGGTCTCCAACACTACAGAGTACTTGTCGAAGGAGCGGATGCGACCCGTGAGTTTCACTCCGCTCAACAAATAAATGGTGATGTTGGTCTTCTCTTTACGGGCCGTATTGAGAAACGAATCCTGAATGTTTTGCGCCGGCTTATTTTCCATCGCCGATCTCCTTGCTGTCTCAACTGCATATTGAATCTGCTGCTCGTAATCCGCGCCCGAAGGCGCGGCGGTGAGGAACAGGGGGGACAGCCCGGCAGGGTGCAACCAGTCATGGCCGACGTCCAGCGGCGGCGCCTGCGACCCCACTCGGGTAATATTTGTACAATACGGCCTTGCCTGCTACTTTTCAACCATAGTAATCATGATGACTGCAATTGATGTACAATCCGGACGAATTCCAAACGGTTAGACCAGGACTGTAAATACTGCCGTACGGAGGAATCCCTATGCACCATTTGGCCACTTTGTCAGCCGCCTGGGTGACGCCCCACCACACGGGGACAGAAGCGCTTGCCATGATCTTGCGCTGGTTTCACTTCCTGGCAGGTATCACCTGGATCGGGCTGCTCTACTTTTTCAACCTGATTAACGTGCCCTTCATGAAGCAGGTGGACGCCGGCATGAAGCCCAAGGTGTTCCAGCACATGACCCTGCCGGCGCTGCAATGGTTCCGTTGGAGCGCGTTGCTGACCGTCTTTTTTGGCTTCTGGTACTGGGCGCAGATTTACGTCGCGGCCGACGCCCAGCGTATGGGTACCAACCCCTGGAGCACCATCGGACTGTTCCTTCTCATCTGGATTGTGGCTTGGGGAATTCTCTACGCGGTGATCGCCAAGATGAAGCCGAGCGGGTACGTGCTGTTCGCCATCAGCACCGTTCTCGTGATCCTGGCCGGTTGGTTGTTTGTGAATTACACGCCGGTGGGCCAGGACGATAACCACGTGCTATCCATCGGAGTGGGTGGGGGATTCGGCCTGGTCATGTTGCTGAATGTTTGGGGGATTATCTGGCGCAACAACAAGAAGGTAATTCAAGGAACTCTGGCGGGCAGTCCACCCGCGAACGCGGCTGCCCTGGGGCGCGAGGCGTTTCTGGCTTCGCGTACCAATTTCTACCTTTCGGTCCCGATGCTGTTTTTCATGGCCACCAGTTATCACTATGTGATCTTCGGCAAGTAGCCCTTGGTAGTTTTCTCTCGGCCTCGCGCTGCGGCGCGAGGCTTTTTCTTTCGCGAGATGAAGCAAAAATCCTAAACCGCAGAGAGCCCTGAGAAAAATCCGCGGAGAACGCTGAGCCAGCCCTCCAGGATCGAGCCTTCTCTCTGCGATCTCTGCGGAACCTCTCCGTGACCTCTGCGGTTTAAGATTTTTCTTGTGCTCGCGTAGAGTCACTTGCCGGCTGAAGGCGCCAGCGTCCAGGGCTTCCCGTCGAAGTGCGCGGGCAATCCCAGGCCGAAGAGTTTGAGGATGGTCGGTGCCACATCCACGATGGCCGGCTTCTCGTCGGCAATTTTGCGGTTACAGAAGAGAACGCCGGGGACTAGCCGCGGATCAATGCAGTGGTCTCCGCTCCAAGCCTTGAGATTGTCCTCAAAGACTTGCGCGGTAACTTTTCCCATGACTGAATCCCACGAGGCGCGGAACCCGCCTCCGTAGCCCACGATCAGATCGGGTGCGTTGTCCACGTAAGGCCCGGCATAGACTGCATCACAATCGAAGACCCCGGTGATACCCAGCTTCCCGGATGCAGGATCCGCCAGTCCGTTCAGTCTGGTGCGAAGCTCGTCTTTGAGCGCCTCGGCTGCGGCACCCGGCTCTACAATGCCTTGGCGCTCGCGGTCTTTCACGTTCAAGTACAGACCGTTCAGACCCATGGTGTAGGCGCGGGTGCGCGACCAGTCCACATCCTCGAACCAGTCGCCACTCTCGGTTTTGCCGTCTTTCAGCGTTAAATACCCGTTCTGATGCAGCCAGGCGTTGAGGTTGACGCAGCGGGCAAACGACTTGAACCCGTGGTCCGAGACGACCATCAGCAAGGTCTTGTCGTCAATCTGCTGCATGACGCGACCGATGAGGCCGTCCATGCGCTGGTACAACTCCTGAATGATGTTGGGGCGCTGATCGCGAGGGATGTTACGCGCCGCCGGGTGATCGTCGTCGAGGTAGCGCCAGAACATGTGCTGCACCCGGTCGGTGGTATCGAACACGCAGGCGCAGAGGCCCTGCTGCGTTTTCTCCAGCGCATCGAAGAGCATGCGCTCGCGGTCCTCGTGGTTGCCGTAGGCCTGCGCCAGGAACGCGTCGTCGTCCAGAACCTCTTCGTTCAGCGCCCAGGTATCTTCCGCCAGGCCCAGCGTGGCGTAGGGACCGAACAGTTTCGCCAAGTAAATCGAGTAGGTCACGGGATGCGAGATGGGCAGATCGGGGCGTCCTGGATCGATGTTCACCGGGGTGACGTACACTTCTACCTCAGGCGAGAGTTGCTTCAGGTAAAAGCGGCAAATGCCGTGCGCGCCCATGCCGAGTGCGGCTTTGAACTTCAGCGGAATCCACTCGGAATACTCTCCCACCTTCAGCGTGAACTTCTGCGAGTCCACCTCGATGCGCGCCTGCCCGCGCCCCGGATCGCATCGCAATTCAAATGCAACCCGCAGTTCACGGCCGGGGCTTTCCGCAAGCGGGTCGTCCGGACCAGGGATGTACGAGCGGCAGATGGCGCCGTTTCGCTCCATGGGGATGCGGACGCCGCCCTCGCGGAACTTGTCTCCGGTCGCGCCGGTGGTGCAGAAACAGAAAGTTCCCTGACTGCCCTTCAAGTCTGGCACGCACATGCCCGACAGCAGTACGCCGGGGAATTTTTCTGGTGGGAAGGTGACCGGAACCCGGATGACCGAGCAGAAGATGCCGGCTTTCCCCAGCCAATGCCAGAAGGGTGTGCCCTTGCGCATGCCCTTGATCTCGGTCTTGCCGAACGGAATGGAGTACTTGCCGATTTTCAGGCGCCGCTTCGGGCCCTTGATTTCCGCGGAAGAAAGAAAAGGCAGATAGGTATTCAAGTCCCGGGCGAGAAAATCGTAGATATTGTGCTTGCCGGGATTCACTCCGGTCATGAACGTGGACCAGGCGACGGGTGAGATCGCCGGGAAGGTCGTGCGCAACTTGCGGAAAGTGCCTTGCTCACGCAGTTTTGCCAGATTTGGCAGCTTGCCTTCGCCAATGAAGCGCTCCGTCAACTCCGGATCCATGCCGTCGAAACCCAGGATCACAGCTCGTTTGAACTGCGCCTTCCCGTAGGCCTTGCGTCGCTTCATGGTGCGCAGCACATGGCGAAACGGCCAGGTCAGCAAGGCGTACAAAGAGTAGAGAAACGCAACAAAGAGGGTCCAGAAAGAAGAGAGGACCGCAAACCCGGCGCCCGGCCCCGCGTACGCTTCACTGCGCGAGGGAAACAACAGGACCAAACCCAGGACCAGGAGCAGGCTGAAGGACAGAACCGCGCGCCTGCGGCTGGTTGACTCTGCATACCTCTCGCGGGCGGGGGCGCCCGCGCCACACGGACTGTGCCACTTCATATCTCAATCCCCAATACGCTCTTGAAAATGAATCCTGCCACCATCGAGAGGACGAAAAACAGGATGATCCAATTCCACTCCAACCAGGCAAAGTCGATGTTGCGCGGCAAATACGTCACCACAATCGATTGAATCGGGCTTCTGTCGGGCAGCGCCGGCTCCCCGGAGACAAAGATCCGCTCCCAGAAACGGTCGCGCAGCCGTGTGGGAGAGATGCGGCTGAGGTCGCGCGAGACCACCACCTGTTTCGAGAACGTCTGACCCCCAGCAGCAACGTTGATGTCATACTTGCCGTTCTTCTCCGCCACCACTCGCCACACCACTTCGTTATCCGCAGGGACATGGACTGCTGGAGCGGAAATCGCCATCTCGGCGGGCAACTGCAGAGACACATCATTCAATGTGTCCGGCCCCGCGGTTTGCACCTTCACCAAGAACGTTTGCGCAGGCTGCATGGGCATCAACCCCAAGTACCGGTCCAATTGCACGATCAATAGAGTAATAGGAATGATGACGTACAACAGCGGCATGAATGCTAGCCGGATGTAGCGGCCGGTGCCCCGCACGATCCGGCCGTAGGTCTTCATCACCACCGGCAACTGGTCCTGGTAGAGGCGGACGGCCAGCAGGTGAGCCTTGAGCTGATCTTTCGCAACCTTGATTGCTTTCTGGTTGGAGGTGTAGCCGAAGAGCAACACCATCAGCAAACCGACCACCAGCGAGACCAGGATTACGATCGCCAGGGGACTGTTCAGCAGGAAAAGGCTGAGAGCAGCAGCCACGGGTGGATGAATGCGGACGAATGGCATGGATGATGCGACCTAGACTCCTACTCGATATACCCCAATCCCTGCAGCCTTTTCTTCACGACTTCCCTGGAGACGGAATCCCCCTCTTCGGGAGGAAGTATTTTCTTGATCTCTTTTTCCAGCATGTGGGTCACAAACTCGTCGACCGATTCGTACCCTGCTGCTTCCGCGCACTTCTTGGCTTTCTCCAGCAGTTCGCCTTCGATCTTCACCTTGTAAGAACTAAACATTCCAGTGCCTCCGTGGATTTTCCCTAGTGGGTGGCTGGGTCAGGCTGAAAAACAGATTGTCCCATCATACCCTTTGCCCTCGGGATTCCAAACTCCGCCAGAATGGTGGGCGCAATATCGGTAAGCGCGGGCGTTTCCGCTGGGATTTTGCGGTTGCTCAGCAACACGCCAGGAACCAGCGTGTAGTCCATGCAGTGATCGCCGCTCCAGGGATTGGTGTTATCTTCGAGAACATCGGGCGGGAAATCGCCCAAAATCGTCTTCCAGCCGGCGCGGTAGCCTCGGTTGTAACCCACCAAGGCATCCGGGCCTTCCCGGGCGTAGGGGCCCTGGTACACCTCGCTGGCCAAGTCCACGCGGGTAATAATAGGGAGGCCATTCTGGGAATCGCGCACGCTGAGGAGCTTTCCCTTGATTTCCTTCAGCAGCGCGTCTGCCTCAGCTCCCGGCTGAACAATCCCCTGTTTTTCCCGCCCGTGCAGGTTCAGGTACAGGCCGTTCAAACCCAACCCGTAAGCACGGCTTCGGCTCCAGTCCACATTCGCGAAAGGCTGGTTCTCATCCGCGCTCGCCCCGCTTTTCAAGGTGATGTAGCCATTGTTGAGCAGCCAGGTGTTCAGGTTGAAGGAGCGATAGTAGGGCGCGAATCCGTGGTCGGAGAGCACCAGCAGAGTGGTGTGCTCGTCCAGCCTGGGCAGCACCTCGCCAAGCACCTGGTCGATCTGCTGGTAGAACTCCGATAGGGCCGAGCCATTCTGCGCCGCCGCGGACGCATCGTATTCGGGATGCTTGGGGTCAGTCAGCCGCCAAAGCATGTGCGAGTTCAGATCGAGGCTGGAGAAATAAAAGAAGAAGACGCCTTTGTGGAACTTGGGGAACTCGGCATCGAAAATCTGGCGATGCTCGGCCAGCACGGTGCGGGACTGCTCGAGGAATTCCTTGTCATCGAGCACACCGGCTGAGAGTGCCTTGGTGTCTTCCGCAATTCCCTGGGTGTAGAACTCGCCCACCTCTTCCGCGAGCTGGCGCGAATAGCTAGAGGGCGTCGAGAGCGGCAGTGCGGGGTCCGCCGGATCAATGTTCATGGGCGAAACATAGAGCTGAAAGCGGGGATGCGCCTGCTTCAAGTAAAAACGGCAGATGCCTTTGACGTTCCCAAAGAACGGAATCAACTGGAATTGGACTGGAACCCAATCGCTCCACTCGCCTTCGCGCAGCACGAATTCCCGGTCCTGCACGGCGATTCGGGCAACCGGGTCAACCGGATCGATCGACACCTTGAACGGTTCGGTAGCTGCAGGTGAGCCCTTGCGGAAGGTGTTGTCAGGACCAATCAACTGGGCAGCGACCTGCGAATTTTCCACCTGGACTGGAATGATCTGCCCACCCTCAACCGCTCCGGCTGTCGCCGTGGGATCGTCGGTGTAGAAAGAGAACGTCCCGTAGGTGCCGCGGAGGTCGGGCGTACCCATGCCGGACAAGGTATATCCCTTGGCCGGAACCGGGGGGAAGTTCGACGGAATTCGAAACACCGAGTTGGGAATGTTGTGTTCGTCCAGAATCTCCCAGAACGCCTTTCCCCGGCGCAACTGCTCGGCGCTGCCGCCGCCCAGCGGAATAACCCAGCTGCCGAGATGAATGGCGTGCTTGGGCGCCTCCACGCGCGAGGCGGAGAAGTAGAGATCCAACGTCTTGGGATCGCGGTGAATGAAGTCGAAAATGCCGTGTCCGCCCGCGTTCATGCCCGTAATCAGGTTCGACCAGGCCACCGGGCTCTGCGGCGGGATACTGGTCGTGAGCTGGCGGAACGATCCCTGCTGAGCCAGGCGGGCAAAGTTCGGCATCTTGCCCTCCTGCATGAAGCGCGCCAGGAGCTGGGGATCCATGCCGTCAATGCCCAGGATGATCAGCTTGTGGTCCCCGCGCCACTCCCCGCTGGCGCGCTGGCAGGAAAACATCAGCCCCGTGGCAGCGCACAACAGCAAAACGGTCCCAATGCAGACGGCCTTCTTCAAATACATGCTCCCTTCACGCTTGTTCTGAAGCCCCAGATGCTGGGCAGGCGGAAGTCAAGTCTCAACTGGAGTGAACTGCTCAAGATCGCAGGTGGAAGTTGATTCTGGCTCCGCCATCAGGAGAATGTCAAGCCGCGCCAGCTTTCAGAGAACCGTCCCAACCCATTAGACTAAGCTCATGTTTCGTCGCGCACTTATTGTACTGGGGGTCCTCCTCCCAGCCATTTCCTGGGCCGCCACCAGTCCCACCGTCATCCTGATCACGCTCCATTCCACGCGCGCCGACCGGATGGGTTTCCTCGGTTCCAAACATGCCACCCCGAGCCTCGACGCCCTCGCCAAGCAGAGCATCGTTTTCGAGCACGCCTACTCGCAAGCGCCCCTGACCGTCGTCTCTCATGCGACCATTCTTTCGGGGACTTACCCGCAGACTCACCAGATCAGCGAATTCGGCTCACCCCTGGCGTCCTCGCTTCCCTATCTTCCCGATCTGCTGCGTGCGCGGGGATACCACACCGCGGCCTTCGTGGGTTCGATCGCGCTCGATCCGAAGAACGGGCTGGCGCCGGGCTTCGATCGCGGGTTCAATGTTTATGATGCCGGTTTCCATCGGCCCCAACGCGGCGAGAACCGCTACCAGGCCGTGGAGCGCCGTGGCGAGCAGGTGGTGGCGCACGCTGCCGCCTGGCTAGCGCGGAACCAGCAGACTCCATTTTTCCTCTGGGTAGAGTTGGATGATCCGCAGGCGGCGTCTGGCGCCGCTTATGACCGGGCGGTGGCCGCGGCCGATACGGCTGTGGGGAAACTCGTGGCGGCATTGCGCGCCCGCAAACTCTACGACGATGCGGTGATCGTCGTCACCGCGGACCACGGGGAGAGCCTGGGCGCACACGGCGAAGACACGCATGGCATCTTTCTTTATGACGAAACCATCCACGTGCCACTGCTGGTGAAATTGCCGCAGAACCAGATGGCGGCAAAACGAGTGCCGGGGAAAGTGCGCCTGGTAGATGTTGCTCCCTCCGTGCTGGAACTTGCGGGGGTGGCGGTTCCATCGGCGATGCAGGGACAATCCTTGTTGCGCATCGCGAAGACCAACCCAACGGCGGATCAGCCCGTGTATTCCCGCAGCGACTTCCCCCAGCGCGGGTTTGGCTGGAGCGGCCTGCAGTCCTGGCGCGCTGGAAAATATCTGTACATCCGCGCGCCCAAGCCGGAACTCTACGACCTGTCTGCCGACCCGGGCGCGGCCCACAACCTGGCCCAGACCTCGAAGGCGACGCTGGACACCATTGCCGGTCAGCTCGACGCCTTCGACCAGCGCTTCAGCGGAGGCAAGTCCGCCGGGCCGGAGCTTACATCGAGCGAAATGCAGAAGCTGGCTTCGTTGGGATACGTCGGCCTGCAGAAGTCAGCGGGCGCAAGTACAGCGGCCACGGGAACTGATCCCAAGGACGTGATCGCAACCGCCAACAAAGTTCAGAATGCAATGTTGGCGATAGACAGCGGCGAGCCGGAAAGGGCGATTTCTGTGCTGCAACCGTTGGTGGCCACGCAACCTGGCATGTATCTCGCCCAATACGCACTGGGGGTCGCGTATGCCCAACAGCAGCAGTATGCGAAGGCGGTTGAAAGTCTGCACAAGGCCATCGAACTGCGACCGGACTCAGCCTGGGCCAACTATGAAATAGGCTCCGCCCTGCTGAAAACCGGTGACTTCAAGACCGCCGCAGTGCACCTGGAGATCGCTTCGAACCGGCTGCCTGAGTTTGCCGAAGCCCACTCGCTGCTGGCGCAAGCCTACGAGCATTTAGGCAGAGCTGAAGAAGCGAAACGCGAGCGTGCCAAGGCAGGGCAGTCGGGACCATCAAAGAGGTAAGCGGAGAGTTATTGCCCGCCGAGGGCTTTCAGGCGTTCGGCTTCGGCTCGCTCCCGCGCGGCGTTTGCCTTCTGCCCCAAACGCTCGTACGCGTCCGCCAGGAAGAGGTGGACATCGACGGAGTTTGGCTGAATTTTCGCGGCCTTCCTCAGGTTGGGTAAGCCAGCAGCGGGTTTTCCCTGAAGCGCCAGCATTCTGCCGAGCAGCAGATTCGCGCGAAAATTGCCGGGATCGAGCTCAACCGTGGTCTGCAGTTCCTTTTGGGCATCGGGCATGCGATCCATGCGCGCGTAGGCAGCCGCCAGGGAGAGGTGCAAGGCAGCCCACTTGGGCGATTTGGCAATGGCGGCCTGGAAGTGCGGTACCGACGCCTCATAGTCGCCGGTCTCGAACAGCGCCAGGCCCAACTCGTAGCGGGTCATGAGGTTGTCGGGGCGCAACTCTGCCGCCTTGCGCAGCACGGGCAACGCCTTGTCGTACTCCTTCAGCCAGCTCAAGGCTGTGCCCAACTGGATGATCACGGCAGGAAGATCCGGTTCTTTGGCCAGTGCTTTCTCCAGCAGCGGAACCGCGTCCTGGTAGCGGGTATCTTCCCCGGCGAGGATGGCATCGTGCAGCAGGTTCACGATGTCGACCTTGTCCTTGGGATCGGCGCCGGTGTCCTTGACTCCCTTGCGCACGGTTACATCGTCGTCCGAGGCTACGTATCCCAGGGCGTTGAGCTTCTCTTGCGCCAGGGGATCCACGACTGTCTTGGGCGCCGCCGTCGTACTGGCGGTCTTCTGCCGGAACTCATCGATCTGGTCCTTCAAGGTGTCAGTCACCGCGGTGGCGGTGGACGACAAGTCGTGCTTAGCCTGCGGATCCACCGACTGGTCATACAATTCCTTGCGCGGAGCTTCGATGAACAGATACTTGCCCGTCCGCCATGCCCGCAGCGAACTCCAGCCGAATGCTCTCCGCGGGTAATCGGTTTCCGCGTAGGCAGGACGGTCGGCAATGACCTCGGCCTCAGTCCCGCCACTGGCGGGTTTCATCATCGAAACCAACGACTCGCCTTGAACGGCCTTGGGTACGTCGATTCCCACCGTCTGCAGGATGGTTGGCAACACATCCACCAGGCCGACGCGAACATCTACCCGTTTTCCCGCGGAACGCTCCCCCGGCATCTTGAACAGCAGTGGCACGTGCATGGTTTCGTCGTAGAGAAACACGCCGTGCGCCACTTCTCCGTGTTCCCCCAAAGCCTCGCCGTGGTCGGCCATGACTGCGATGATCGCCCCGTCATACAGCCCGCGCGCCCGCAACTGCGTCAGCAATGTGCCCACTGCGGAATCGGCATAGGCGATCTCACCGTCGTACGGCGCAGCAGCAAAGCGGCTCTTGAAGGGCTCGGGTGAGTCGTAGGGATCATGGGCGTCGTAAAGATGCACCCACAAAAAGAACGGGCCGCGGGGATGCTTGTCGAGCCAGGCCAGGGCATGCGCTACGACCTCGCCAGCGCGGCGCTCAATCGTCTTGTAGCGGTCCTGCCCCAAGCGCCGGACATGAAAACCGGCATCATAGATATCAAAACCGCGATCAAACCCGGGCGCCGCCCCCTCAATCGGATCCAGAATCAGCGAACTCACAAACGCTGCCGTGCGATACCCGTGGGTGCGCAGGATCTCCGGAAGATAGGGCACGTTCTCGGGGAGCACCGTCCCAAAATCGATCACGTGGTTAAACTGCGGATAGGTACCCGTGAGAATGCTGGCGTGAGACGGGGGTGTGAGTGGGACGTGGGAGTATGCGCGAGTAAAGACCACGCCCTGATGTGCCAGTTGATCGAGATTGGGCGTGAGCCCGCGCTGGGAGCCGAGGAAGCCCATGCGATCGGCACGGGTCGTGTCCAGGGTAATGAGAATTACGTTGGGCCCGGCCGCGGGTTTGGATCGTACCGGGGTCGCCGCGCTGGCCACCGGAGCCAGCAAAACCAGACACAGCAGCCGCCGCAGGACCCACATAGGAATAAGAAAGTTTAACACACACCAATGCGTGCGGCCGTCGCAGTTTGAGGCCGGGTAGTGGGTCAGTTTGAAATACTTCGCGCCAGATCCCTCGCCCCGCTGGTGAAAGCACGGGGCTTCGGGATGACGCCCTTTAAGACAAGAGCCAAACTGACCCACTACCTCCGGCCGAAAGCGGGAGCTTAGCCGCCGAGAACGTCGAGCAAAGACGTGGTCCGCGGTTGCAACTTTTCCTGACGACTGAGGACTGACGACTGACGACTGCCTTCCAAAAAATCAGGCCAGCCTTGCGGCTGGCCTGAAAGTTTCAACTCTCGCTCATGCCTTAGAAATCAAACCGCAGCGCGAGCTGGGTAATCCGCGGGGGCAACGTCGAAGTCGACAGCCCGAAAGTGGGCCCGTCGTTCAGGTTGCCATCCGGCGTCTGGAAGTTCGCCCGGTTTAGCAGGTTGAAGAAGTTCGCCTGGAATTGAATCCCGGCGCGCTCGTTGATTTTGAACCGCTTGGCGATCCCGAAGTCTATGTTGAAGTAACCGGGACCCGATAGCGCGTTGCGGTTTGTCTGTCCTGCCGCTGGGCCTTGGCACCACGCGCCGTTGATGTTGGCGTTTAATGGACAACCCGTAGTCAAAGGGTCGGTTGTAGGTACAATCGCCGCAAAGTTGGTCAAGGGGTCCTTCAAGTAGCCGTTGGCGGCGCTACCGCTGCTGATGGCATTGGTAATCGCGCCGCCTCCAATGTAGGCAACGCGGTCGTTGAAAGTGCCGTTCCCGTTGGTGTCAATACCGCTGGTGTATACGGAGAATGGAACACCCGTATTCGCACTAGCGATACCGTTGATCGACCAGCCGCCCAGCCAGCGATTCTCTTTCCAGAGCGGCAGATCGTAGTTGTAGCTGAACACGAACCGGTGCTTGACATTGAAGTCCGCCGGACCGTAATCCAGGGCTATGTGCGAGCTGTCCGTCGGGTTGGTGCCCTGGGACCGCGGACCGAAGGTATCGCTGAGCTGATCCAACGCCTTCGCGTAAGTGTAGTTGGCGTTGAAGGACAGCCCGTTGGAGAACCGCTTCCTGAGGCTCACCTGCGCGGCGTGGTAGTTGGAGCTGAACGCGTTGGCGCGGAAGTTGGTGCTGCCCAGAGTGGGATTGGGACGTGTGGTGCTTCCCAAACCCGCGAGGCGACCGGGAAACGTGTTCAGGTTGATGATCCCGATCAGTTTGTGGCCGAAAGTACCTACGTAGTTCGTTTCCAGCACGAAGTCCTTGGCCAGTTCGTACTGGAAGCCGAAGTTGGCTTGCTCGTAGTACGCCGTCACCAGGTTCTGGTCGATGGCGCGGGGCGTGGGCTTCGGCAGCGCGCCACCTGGAAAGAGACTCGGATCGACAAATGCCCCTGTGGTCGTGAACGGTACACTGTAAACGCCCGGCGTCGCCAAACCACCGCCCGGTACGCCATTGATGAACGCACCGAAAGAGCAGAAGCAGAAGAACGGGGGGTTGAACCGGATGTTCTCGAAGATGTTGTTGTACATCCGGTCGTAGGCGACCCCGAATCCCCCGCGCACCACAAACTTCTGGTTGCCGAAGGTATCCCAGGCAAAGCCCAGGCGCGGCGCCCAGTTGTTCAGGTCCTTGTTCCAGATGCTGTGATCTCGGACCTGGTCTGTGCCTGTGCCCACGGCGGCGAATACCGGGTTGAAGCGAGGGAAGAAGGGGTTCGTGCTGGTCGTCGGGAAGGGCACGGCCGGCGAACCGGTGAAGAAGTTGGAATCGATGCCGCGCAGGAAGTTGTGCGGCGGTCCGAAGTACTCCCAGCGTAGACCCAGGTTCAGGGTCAAGCGGGAAGTGATGCGCCAGTCGTCCTGAACGTAGGCTGCCACTTCATTGGCGCGGTAGCCGCGGTAGTAAACCGGCCGCTTTGCGGTCGTAGGATCGACGGAAGCTGCGGCATAGTACCAGGAACCGTAATAGGGATAACCGACCACGGCCGCGTCGGCACTGTCCGAGAACTTCATGTCGGTAACCAGGTCTTCGATGCCATTGGCTTCGAATAACCCGTTGAAGTCGGCCTGGAAGCTTGATCCGTTACGGGTGCGACCGTATTGGCCACCAGCTTTAAAGTTGTGCTTGCCCTTGGTCACCGAAAGGTCGTCCTTGTAAACAAAATTATTTTCGGTGAAGAACTGGGGCAGGTTGCTGGCATTGCCAAAGCCCACTCCGAACGAGTCGAACCTGGTAATGACAGAAGGGAGTCCGGCAGCCGCCGCGGTGGGGTCGCCGGGGAAATCGCCGGTATGGCGGGTATAGGACACGCGTGCCTGGTTCAGAACCGTGGGACTGAAGGTGTGCGACCAGGTGATGCCGCCGTTCATGGCCCGGCCATGGACGGACAGCGGAGGACCGAAGAATGAGTCGCTGCCTGCAAACGCCGTTGTCTCATCGGCGTTGTCATAAACGAAAGCGCCATTCAACTGGTCTTTGCTGGTCAACTTGTGATCGATCTTGGCGGTGTAGCGCGTCTGGTCCAGCTTGTCCCCTTGCGCCGCACTCACCAAGCCGAAGAGCGGCACCGGGTAGGTGATAGGCGTCCCAAGAAATTGTGTGAGCCCGCCGGTGTACAAGTTCTGGCCGTCGGGGGTCAGGGTGCTGGAGCTGCAGTTGGCCGCTCCCGGCACGCACAACGGGAATGGCTGTTTTGCCAGGATGTTCTTGAAAAGCGGTCCCAGCGTGGACTCGGCCGCGAACGCCCCCGGACAACTGGCCTCAAAGATCTGGTTGCAGAGGCCGGCCGGGTCACTCTCCATGAACGTCTGAAAGCCGCCGGTGTCCACGAAGTTCAGGAAATCCGGGGTCGTGGAGTCGGCGGTCAGAGGAGAGCTCAGCCGGCGACGATGGAACTCGGTGGTGAAGTAGAAGAAAGTCTTGTCCTTGACGATTGGACCGCCAACCGAGCCACCGAACTGGTTGCGCACCAGGCTGTCCTTCTGGCCGGCGCGGTTGGAGAAGAAACTGTTGGCGGCCAGCGCCTGGACGCGGTTGTATTCGAACAACGACCCGTGCCACTGGTTGGTGCCGCTCTTGAGCACGGTGTCGGTCACAAACCCACCCGCCTTGCCGTACTCGGCGTTGAAGTTGTGGTCGATGACGCGATACTCCTCGATAGCGTCCGGGGAAATGGTGGTGTTGGCGCCGCCCGGGCCTACCAGCGAACCGCCGCCGCCCAGACCCTGGTCGTTGTTATCGAAGCCCTCCACCAGATAGTTACCCGTACCGCTACGCGTACCGTTGACGGCGGCGCCGCGGTTAATCAGCAGGTTATCCCCGGGTACCGCTCCGGGCATCAGGTTGATGAACTCGTTCTGGCTGCGGACTTCCAGAGGCATCTGCTCCCAGACCCGGTGGTCCACCAGACCGGAAAGAGAAGACTCAGTGGTCTGCACCAACTGTGCGCCGGCTTCCACCGTGATTTGCTCGGTGGTTGCACCCAGTTCCAGCTTGATGTCACGATTAATGACGGTGCCGGTGCTGACGATGATGTTAGAGACCTTGTAGCTCTTGAAGCCCTTGGGGGACATCTCCAAGGTGTAAGTGCCCACCACCGGCAGGGCCACGAACCGGTAAATGCCGGCCGGAGTCGTCACCGTGGTGCGCTTGTCACC
>JBGPJK010000089.1:0-14594 GCA_041485425.1 Terriglobia bacterium
CTCTGGCGTACGCCTGGATCATGGCCGCGGTATGGACCCCCGATGGTCCCCTGAAGCTCGTTTGGATGACCCTGGTCGCAATCTCCGTCCTCCTGTTCACCTCCGCTGGCCGCTATTCGATTCGCGAACTCGGCATTGGTCTGCCGCCAGCTCTCGACACCGTCCGCATGCTGACCTTCGGAGTCGCCATGACAGCGGCCCTCCCGCTGGTGGCCGTGCTGCTCCGCGAGAATCCCGCTCCCACCCGCCTGATGCTGGGGCACGGCGCCTGGCAGTATGCGATTTGGGCGGTGCTGCAGCAGTTCATTCTGCAGTCGTTCTTTTACCTGCGCTTCGAATCGCTTTTGGGCGGCCTCCGCGCGGTCGTAATCACCGCCGCTTTATTTGCCACAGCTCATATCCCCAGCCCCGTGTTGACCATCGCCACCTTCCTGGGAGGTCTGTTCTTCTGCGAGATGTTTCGCCGCTACCGCAGCATTCTCCCTCTGGGTATGGTGCACGCCTTGCTCGGAATGACGATATCCGCCAGCTTCTCCGACACAGTCCTCCACCACATGCGCGTCGGCATCGGCTACCTCTCGTTCCACCCGTGATTCCGCGCCATACTCTTTGCGGCCTCGCATCGGGTAACATGACCCCTTGGGGTGCGAGCAGGCACTTTGGATCAAGAACTTCCGCAAACTGAAACCGGTTCGGACACGATCGAAGACCGGGCTGAACGACCGCCGGCCCACGTCTCGTCCGCCCCCAGTATCCCCGCCTGGTTCCGCTTCCTCGGACCCTCGGCTACAGACCTGATCTTCATCATCCTGCTCGCCGCACTGACCTGCGGGGCACTCGCGCCGAAACTGCTCAGTGATGCCGGTACCGGATGGCACATTCGCAACGGCCAGCAGATGCTCCAATCTCACTCCATCGCGCGCACTGACTCGTTCTCCTCCACCATGAGCGGACACCCCTGGTACGCCTGGGAATGGCTCTTCGACGGGGCGATCGCGGCCATCCATCATTGGACGGGGTTAAACGGCGTGGTCTTCTTTACCGCCTTCGTCATCGCGACTACCTTCGCCCTGGTGTTTCGATCCACGCTCCAGCGCGGCGGAAGCCTGCCAGTTACCGCCCTTCTGCTCGCCCTCTCGATCGGCGCCTCCACCATCCATCTCTTCGCCCGGCCACACGTCTTGAGCTGGCTCTTTGCCGCGATCTGGTTCCGTCTCCTGGATGCCTTCGAAAGCGCCGCTTCCGGAAAATACCGTCGCCTGTTCTGGTTGCCCATCCTCATGCTGCTCTGGGTGAATCTGCACGGCGGATTCCTGCTCGGTTTCGCGCTGCTGGGCATATACCTGGCGGGTGGCGTCATCGAATACTTCACGTCCCGCACCCCGGTAGAGACGCAGCTTGCTGCGTCTCCGGCAGGGAACCGGCAGATCATCGCAAAGCGCCTGAGACATCTTGCAACGATGACCGCGCTAACCCTGCTGGCTAGCCTGGTGAATCCGTACGGCTACCAGCTGCACCTGCACATCTACCAGTACCTGTCGAGCCGTTTCCTGATGAACCACATCGAAGAGTTTCTCTCGCCCAATTTTCACGGCGTAGCCCAGCAGTGTTTCGCCGCCCTCCTGCTGATCACCATCATCGCTCTCGCCACCGCACACGGAAAGCTCCGGCCCACCCATCTACTCGTAATCATCTTCGCCGCCTACATCGGCCTGTACGCTTCGCGCAATCTCCCTGCATCTTCCATTCTTCTGACCCTGATCGTTGCTCCCATTCTGTCTCAAGCCATCAACCTGGGCGCTGATGCGGAACTCCCCGCCCGGATGCGCCGCTTTTGGTCGCGTCTGCAGGCCTTCTCCGAGCGCATGGGCGACATGGAGTTCCGTTTCCGCGGTCACGTCTGGCCGGTTGCCTTTGCCATCTTCGGATTAGCCGTCTGCCTGCAGCAGGGCCGCCTGGGCTCGCGCCAACTCATGGACGCCCACTTCGACGCCAAGCGCTTCCCCGTGCAAGCGGTGAACGTGATCGCCCAGCGCGACCTCCGCGCTCCCATCTTTGCTCCCGACTACTGGGGCGGCTACCTGATCTACCGCCTCTACCCGCAAACTAGGGTGGTCGTAGACGACCGCCACGATTTGTACGGCGAGCACTTCTTAAAGGATTACTTGAGGGTCACCCGCCTCGCCCCTGGCTGGGACAAGGTGCTTGACGAGAAGCACATCGATTGTGTGCTTGTCCCGGATGATTCGTCGCTGGCCAGTATGCTGAGAGAAACCGCGGGGTGGCGGATTACGTACGACGACAAAGTGGCGGTGTTGTTTGCGCGAACCAAGTAGCATCAACCGCAGAGATCGCCGAGCACGCGAAGAATCAACCATCCAATTACCGCGTGTCGATGCCAAATCCCAAGTACGCATTTACCTCCACCGGCTGATCCCCGCGAAACGCCGGGCGGAATTTCCATTTGGCCAGGGCAGGTAGCACTTTGCTGGCCAGATCCCTGGCTGGGGACTCCAGCACTTGCGGATTCCGTATCACTCCCGAGCGGTCAAGAATGCAGGCAATCACCAGCCGCGAAGCTTGGACGCTGGCCGGCAGATCGGCCCGTATCGGTTGCGGCGCCGTCAGGTCTTCGGCGTAGGGATGTGCCGTGGAGGTAGGATCGGCGAACTGCATGACGGCCGTCCCCAGACTTGTATCAATGTAAATGGTGTAAACCTTGTCGCCCGGCAGCGCGCCGTAGAAATTGAAGGCGCCTCCGGAGCGCGAACTCGCCACCACGGTGATGCCGGGCCCGTGGCGGTCCGTGCCTGTGGAAGAGCGCCCGGGAACCGTCGGCGAATTTTCACCCGAACCGAAGCTTGGCAGGGTGACAATGTTGCTGCTCCCACCGCTGACCGACACTCCCGGAATCGCAGGCTTCCCGCTGGTTCCGCTACCGGCGCCACCCGGCCCCGGATACGGCGAAATCCCGCCGCGTGCCATGGTGTCGGATCCGCGGCCGCTGCCTTCCTTGCCCGCTCCCGGGCCTTCTCCGGTGAATCCGCTCCCCGGACCGTTGCCCCGTCCAATGCCGCTACCGCCGCCCGATCCACCCAGGCCCGGTTTGTCTCCGCCCGACGGAGACATCGCCAACGACCCGGCTCCGCCGCCCCCCGGCACGCCGACTTTCGATCCCGGCTGGCTGGAAACCACAATCCCATTGCCGCTGCCGCTACCGCCGCTGGTGGGTGGCGCGCTGACCACCCCGGCATCCAGCGGACCTCCCAGTCCCGCGCCGCGATTTCCACTCCCCCGCCCAGTAAGTGAACTTCCGCCCGAAACCGTGGGAGGAGGGGGCACCACTGCCCCCATGCCGCCGCCCAACCCACTCACCGGCTCATGCGCCAGCGATCCATTCCCCACTTGCACCGGAGGCGGCACCACGCTCTGAGTTCCCAATCCGTTACCCATCCCGCCAATTGCCCGATGCTCCGCCGCCACAACCCCAAGCTGCACCGGTGGCGGAATCACTTGTTTCCGCAACTCACCCGGCCCGTAGCCCGGCCCCATGGCCGCGATGTCGCGCGTCATCTGCGGAGGCGGCGCAATCACCGTCGGCATCGGCAGCGTGAGCTTCGAATTCAAGTTCGTGATCTGCTCCGGGGCCGAAACCGGCGGAGGCACTACCTGCACCGCGCGATTCCCCGGCAGCCGGAGCAAAGCCAGATCCCGCTGTAACGGCGCGGGCGTGGGTGGAACTACACCGACGTTCAGCGCCGGCGCTGCCTTGAGCTGATCCCGCTTCACCTCTGGCGTGGGCGGCACGATCGTCTGCGGCACCGCTGGAGCACGCAGCGAAGAGCGCAATCCTTCGGTCGGCGGGGGACCTGGGACCGGTTTGTAAGCCAGCAGATTGGCGACCGCAGAATCCGATCGCGGCAACTTCAGGTTGGGGGCATCCACCACTTTGTCGCGTAGCTGGTTGCCCCGCGCCACCCGGATGGTCTGTGTGCGATGATGTGCTTCCCGGCCACCGGCCCGCCCGGAGCGTCCCGCCTGCGCGCCGCCGGCATCTTGGGTTCGCGGCAGTTCATCCCCGGAAAAGTAAATGATGTCGTACTTGGGCGGCGGCGGAGGCGCGTAGGGACGCATGAACGCTAGCTTCGCCGGCAGCACAATCACGGCCACCAGCAGCGCCGCCTCCAGCACCCACGTGACCAGCATGCCCCGGTAGGGAAACAGCCCGGTGCGCGCTTCGCCCGCCAGGTGCTGCGGAGAGCGGCCCAGCGCCGGCCTGATCGCGGTTAGAAACTCCCGCCATGGCGACGACCACTCCACCAGAAAGTTGGGTACATCACTCACTTCGTGCTTGCCTCCGGCCCCTTTCCCAACCCGATCTCAATCTCATCGCCAACCGCGGTTCCGGTCGAATGCAGCGTCTGTCGCGGCAATTCGAGCACCGAAGCCGCTCGCATCCGCACCGGCGCAACCCGCCAGGGTTTCAAATTCTCCTCCAGATGAACCACTATCTTGTCGCCGTCCAGGTAAACTACGTCAATGGGAAAGCGCATGGCGAAGGTGTGCACCCCGTGCGACGGCACTATCCACAACCCCTGTCCCGCGGGGAAGCTTTCCGCATCCCTGCCCATCAGCCCACGAAAGCGTGACCAATGCGTCGCCGCAATGCACACCTGCGCGGCCAGGTAGGCGTGGCGCGTCCGGTTAAATGCATACCCTGTGGATTGTACTGCCGGCATCACAACTCCTGGGTTCGATCCTCTCTGGGGGAAGCTTTCATCGTCCTCCGGGCAGCAGCGTGCGGTACAACTGAATAATCGCCGGCCCCAAAGTCACGAAAATAATGGAAGGCAGTACGAACAGGACGAGGGGGATAACCATTTTGATGGTGGTCTTGGCGGCCTGCTCTTCCGCTCTTTGCCGCCGTTCGGTGCGCAGAGAATCCGAGTGCACCCGCAATGCCTGCGCCACGCTGGTCCCGAAGCGATCGGTCTGCACCAGCGTTCCTACCAGGGCCCGGATATCATCCACTCCCGTGCGCCCCACTAGGTTGCGCAACGCCTCGGCACGCGGTTTGCCGGCGCGCATCTCCAGGTTCACCAGGTGGAACTCATCGCTCAGGTCAGGATGTGCATGGTGCAAGTCTTCGCCCACCCGCATCAACGCCGCGTCCAGCGCCAGCCCGGCTTCCACGCAGATGACGGTCAAGTCCAGCGCATCCGGTAACGCCAGGCGAATGCGCATCTGGCGGTCCCGGATCATGCGCTTCAACATGAAGCGGGGCAGGAAAAAACCGAATGCCACCACCCCCACGATCAGCAACGGAGAACTCACCCCGCTGATCGCCACAGCAACCGCCAGTCCCAGCAGAGCCGTTGCCACCCGGCTGCCGACGTACATGGTGAGATGGCGTGGTTCGCGATACCCCGCCTGGATCAGCCACTGCCGGGTGCGCGACACTTCCGAAGGCGACAGCGGCAGGGCTCGGCTGAAGGGATCCAGCGCTTGCTCCAGCCGTTCCTTGAACGCCGGCTTCTCCTTTGGTTGCGCCCGCTGCCAACCCAGCGTGCGCAAGCGCGATCCCAGCACCGAGGACGGCGCGTACGCCGCCGCCCCGAATGAAAACACCGCCAGCACCACCGTTACGAACACCACGATTGTCAGCGCCAGTGCCATGCCCTACACCTGAATCTGAATCACCTTTCGGATCACGAAATAGCCAATCGTCTGCAGCGTGATGCCGGTCACCACCAACACGTGCCCGATGGGATCGGCGAACAGCGGCCGGATAAACGCCGGATTCATCAGCAGCATGGTCACCACGATGATCGGCGGCAGCCCCATCAGCAGCATCATCGTCAGCCGCCCCTGCGCCGTGTATACCCGCACCTGCCGCATGATCTTAAAGCGTTCCCGGATCACATACGAGAGGTTGTCGAGAATCTCCGCCAGGTTGCCGCCGGTCTCCCGCTGCAGCATCACCGCCGTCACGAAGAATTTCACGTCCACCAGCGGCATACGTTCGGTCAGGTTCAAGAGCGCGTCTCGCACCGGCAATCCGAACTTTTGCTCTTCAAACAGCTTGCGAAACTCGGTGGCGATGGGTTCGTTGATTTCGTTCGCGATCAGCTCCAAAGCGGTAGTAAATGCGTGCCCCGCGCGTACCGCTCGCGCCAGGGTATCGATGGCTTCCGGAAACAGTTCCTCGAACTTGTGGAATCGCCTGCCTCGCCGGTAGGAGATAAACGAATAGGGAACCATGCCACCGATGACCACACCCACCCAGGCGAAGAACGCAGACCCAGTCGCCACCAGCGTGACTACCCCCACGAAGACAGCGCTGACCCCGCAGATGAAAACAAAATTCCCGGCGCGCATATCGAGATCGGCCTGCGAAAGCATAATCTGCAAATTCGCGATTCGCGCAGAGCGCCGCAGCAGGGTGTCGAACGCCGGAATCTCGCTTAGCATCTCGTCTCGCAGCAGGGCCAACTCCTCGTCGGGTTGGCGTTCCGCGGCCTTCTCCACCGTCGCCAGCCGTTCGCGGATCAGGCGAGCCCGGGCATTGCGCTGATCCAGCAGGGAACCCAGCCCAAACGCACCCAGCGAAACCACCAGAAACACGGTAATGGCGATCAGAGCTAGCATACAAACTTCTCGACTCCCTTAGACCTCCATGCGGGATTCAAAGATTGCGGGACGAAGCCGGCACCCCGCGGTCGCCAGCCGGTCACCGAACTTGGGACGCACTCCGGTCGCGTGGAACAGCCCTTTCACCTTCCCGCTCTCATCAATGCCTTGCCGGTCAAACACGAAGATGTCCTGCATAGCGAGCACATCCCCTTCTACCCCCGTCACCTCGGAAATCGTGATCACCTTGCGCGACCCGTCCGACAGCCGCGCGATCTGTACCACGCCATGAATGGCCGCTGCAATTTGCTGCCGCACGGCCCGCTCTGGAATATTCAGGTTAGCCATGGAGAACATGTTCTCCACCCGCGCCAGGGCATCACGTTGCGAGTTGGCGTGTACCGTCGTCAGTGAGCCCTCGTGGCCGGTGTTCATGGCCTGCAACATGTCGAAGGCCTCTTCGCCGCGCACCTCGCCCACCACGATGCGGTCCGGCCGCATACGCAGGCTGTTGATCACCAGTTGCCGCTGCCGTACCGCGCCCTTGCCTTCAATGTTGGGCGGACGCGTCTCCAGCCGCACTACGTGCTCCTGCTTCAATTGCAATTCGGCTGCGTCCTCGATGGTGACGATGCGCTCCGAGTTCGGAATGTACCCGGAGAGTACGTTCAGCAACGTGGTTTTGCCCGCGCCGGTTCCCCCCGAAATCAGGATATTCAGCCGCCCCTTTACCATCGCCGAGAGCAACTCCAGCATGGGCTCGGTCAGGGTTTTGTTCTCGATCATGTTGCGGGCGGTGACCGGGTCGCGGCCAAAGCGCCGGATGGAGAGGCAGGGACCATCAATCGCCAGCGGCGGAATGATGGCGTTCACCCGCGAGCCGTCTGCCAGGCGTGCATCCACCATGGGCGACGACTCGTCCACCCGCCGTCCCACCCGCGAGACGATGCGGTCAATGATCTGCATCAGGTGCGCGTCATCCTTGAAACTCAGCCCAGTCGGTTCCAGCTTGCCCCCGCGTTCCACGTACACCCGGTCGTAACGGTTCACTAGGATGTCGGAGATGCTGGGATCCTTCAGCAGCGGCTCCAGCGGGCCCAGCCCAAAGATCTCATCCAGGATTTCCCGCGCTAGCCGCTCGCGTTCCGCGAAGCTGAGCGGTACCGCCTCGCTGTTCACCGTGTTGCGAATCAGCAGCAGCACTTCTTCGCGGGCCGTGTCGCTGGGCGCTCGCCCCAGTTTTTCCAGGTCGAGGCGGTCGAGGATCTTGCGATGCAGGTCGGCCTTTACCTGCTGGTATTCACTTCGTTCGAAAGTCTGCAGATTCGCCATGAATCACCTAAACCGTCTTAAACAGCGACCAAGCCGTGCGCTTCACCTCTTCGTCGTTCTCGGTCAGGTGAGTTGCCAGCCCGATGAAGGAACGCGCGATATCCGTATGGTTCTGCTGCATGAGCGGGATGCCGCGATCGATGGCCGTGGACACCGCGAAATACTGGTTGGGAATCTTCCACAGCAGCTTCACCCCGGCCGCGGCCTCGGCATCGGCCTCGCTGAAGCCCGGTATCTTGCGGAAGCGGTTGAGCACCAGTCGCACCCGTTACCGTCCGCCGGTTTCGCCCAGGTACTGCTGCACCCGCGCCGCGCTCCATAGCGAAGCCACATCGGCATGCGCCACCAGCAACACCGTCTCCGACAGGTTGCTGACCAGCCGGGTGGCTCCATCCATGCGCGAGGAGGCGTCCACCACCACGTAGCGGAAGTGGCTCACCAGCATGTCGAACAACCGCGCGAACTCCGCCGTCGAGGGCTCAATCGCCAACGGGGTGTTGGCCCCGGCCAGCAATTGCAGACCGCCCGTGTCCCGGGTCATGAAGCTTTCCAGCAGCGAACTGTCCAGCCGGTGCAGGTTGCGGACCGCATCCCCGACGCTGAACAGCGGCTTCAAGTTCATGTGCAGCGCCGCGTGGCCCAACGGCGCGATGTCCACCAGCGCCACGTTACCATGGGCCGACTGTAATGCCAGGGCGAGATTCACCGCGATAGTGGTGGCGCCGCTGCCGCCCTTGGCATTCACCACGGTAAATACTTTCCCCCGTGCCCCCTCCCGGTGCATCTTGCGCTGCGCCGCCGTGAGGCGAACGAAGGCTTCCAGCAGATCGGTCGTGGTGGTGGGCCGTTCGATGAACTCACGCGCTCCCGAGCGCATGGCGTTAACGATCACGTGCGGCAGCGACATGCTGCCGATGGCGAACAGCGCCGACTCCGGCAATTCCTGGTGTAGCAGTTCAATGGTTCGCAACGCCATCGTGGCATTGTCCGCCGGAATGTCCACCATGATGACATCGGGATTGGCGCTTTGGATCCGGCGCACCATCGGGTCGGTCCCGGCCACCGGAAAAGCTCCAGCCGTATGCACCGCGCGCGCCACGCTGGTGCCGTCCACCAATACCTGAAGCACCGCCCGCTGTTCGCCATCTGCGGCGACGATTACCACTGAGAGTTCGGGCATGTTCCTGCTTGGCCCCCTGCGATTTCCCCACTACCAAACCCCACTACCCACCGAACACCGTCCGCTTCTACTTCGACGGCTTCTTCCCATCAAACTTGTCCTTATCCAAGAACGGTTGCGGATACGGAGGTGGCGTCGGCGGCGCCATGCTGGGCGAAATCCGGCGCGCTGTGCACAGCACCATCAGCTCCGTATGACTCCTTTGTGCATTCTTGCTCTTGAAAAAATTTCCCAGGATCGGGATGTCCCCCAGCCCGGGAACTTTGTTGACGATGTTGGTAACGCGATTATCCATCAAACCGGCGATCACAAAACTCTGCCCGTCCTGCAACTCAAATTCGGTGTCCGCGCGGCGCGTGCTTAATGCCGGCACCGTAAATCCGGAAACGGTGAGACCGTTGGTGAAATCCAACTGGCTGACCTCCGGAACCACCCGCAAATGAATGTTCCCGTTCGGCATAATGACCGGGGTGAACTTCAGTCGTACGCCGAATTCTTTAAACGAAATACTGACTGCCGTAAAGCCTTGTCCGGGTTGCACGATCGGGAAGGGGAATTCTCCCCCTGCCAGGAAACTGGCTTCCTTCCCGTTGACCGCAATCAGATTGGGCTCGGCCAGGATCTGCAATAGATTTTTTTGCTGTAGCGCCTGGATGACCGCCCCAAGATTGAGATCGCTGCGGAAAAGAAACAGGTTCAGAGCGTTGCTGACAGTGACCTTGCCCGGTGTGCTAGTAGTGGTGGTGGTGGTGGTCCCCGGGTTAGTCCCCGGGACAGTCGTCGTGGTTGTGGTCGGGGGAGTCACCGAGAAGCCTCCAAACTGCCCGGTCGTACTCGTGGCCGTTGTATGCGCGTTGCCTGGCGTGAACAGATTCACGCCGAGCTGCTGCACGGCGCTACGATCCACCTCGGCGAACTTCACTTCCAGCAGAACTTCCTGTGCGCCCACCGGGCCAAACGTCAACACGTTCACCACATTCTTCGAGTAGGCTTCCGCGATCATTCCGGCACGCTTCGATACATCTTCCGTGGACACGTGCCCGGAGAGCACGATGGCCGAGCGCGAAGGTGTCACCGTGATCTGCTCGTCCGGGAAAACGTTCTTTTCCTCCTCGGCCGCCGCACTCACGTCCACATCCACCCGCAAATCAAAGCTGCGCGAGCGCTCCAGTTCATCCCAAATGATTAATGAAACCTCGCCCGCCGAGCGGCCATGCACCAGGATCTGCGTGGGCGTCACCACCAACGCATCGGCCACCGTCGGATCGGTTACGGATACGCGTCGCAGGCGCTCGGTGGTATTGATCAGCAGTGACTTGCCGACCAGCACCCGCAACGGCGCGGCTCCCTGCGCTTCTGCGGACGGTTTTTCGGCGCTGGCCGCTGGCCCTTGATTCGCGGTTTGCTGCGGCGCTGTCTGCGCGCCGGACGCGGCCGGCACAGTCGCCGGTTCTTGCGAGTTGGCGACGGTCACCGTCACTACCAGCACCACAATTGCCAGCGTCCGCAGCACCAACTTGCCGATTTTCACTTGCTGTTTCTCCCAGCCGGGGGAGCCGTTCGACATGGTTCTCTGACCTCGCAAGCCTGTCTTGTGCTTCAGAACTTGGTTACATCTTTCTTGTCTCCGCGGATCACCTCGATCTCGTACACCGCGCGAACCGGTGGAGGCGCAACGCTGTGCTTGGTCTTCCCGTGCGGAGTTGCTGGCGCCGGAGCGGAAACATTCTTGTACAGCGCTCCCGACTTCACCGCTGCCAGGTCTTCCTGTTTGGTGTCGAGCGGGTTGCGCAGCGACAACTGGATATGGCCCTGGGTGCTGGCCAAGGTAAGCTTCTGCGCGTCGTCCGGCGAAACCAGCAGCGTGATCACCGGTGCTGACTGCGGCTCCCCGGCTGAGTTCCGCTCCAGTTTCTGGCCCGTGGCAATGACCGCAACGTTCTCCAGCACAGTCGTAGTCTGCTGCTCGTTCGATCCCCCAGGATTGCCCGTGAGCATCACGTCCACGCGCGTTCCTGGCAGCACAAAACCTGCCACCGCGGTCTGGTCATTCACCCGCACCGAAACCGCCCGCATCCCCGGTGGAATCAGCGAGGGCAGGCCCGATCCCGCATTCTCCGCCGCCAGCTTCCCGGGCAAGATGAAATCTCCCAGGGAGATCGGCAGCACCACGCCCCGGCCGACTATCGACGAGGTCTTCTGGTAGATATGAGGAGGCAGCTCGCCCGCAGGGAAGCGCACCACCTTTACGTCCTTCTCGTCGATTTTGGCGCCCACCTGCAGGTCCGCAGCCGCCACCACGACGTCCACTCCCGGCCGGTTGTCCACCGTCGACCTCGACTGCAGATTGCGATAGACGGTCATGCTTACGAACGCCCCCAGAACCAGGGCGGCAACTCCGATCAGTAAAAGCCGGCTGCGATTCATCACTGCTCCTCAGAAATCGAGATCGCCACGCGTGGGCCACTGCGGGTCCAGCAGGGCCGGGAAGCGCCATCGTCCCTGCCGTGATCGCTTTCATTTGGTGCGGTCTCCGGCAAGCCGCCACTACTGGATCGAACTGGCGACCGATGAGAAGACATTATTGGCGTTGCCACCGATCAACCGGATCGTTCCCACCACGATGACCAAAATCACTGCCAGCATCACCGCATACTCTGCGATGTCCTGTCCTTCATCCTCCCACCACAACCTGCGGAGAATGTCGCTCATTGTACAGTCCTCCCCCTCAAGTCAGGCGCTGGCCAGAGATTCCCGCCTGATCCCGTGCAATTTTATGTGCACTCGTTCGGGCCGAATGGCCAATATCCTTGGTCATACGGTTCAACGGCTTGCGTAGGCAAAGGAGACGTTCTCGAATCCCCCGGCCATCATACTCTGCCCCATCCCGGCACGAACGACAATTTCCTGCACATTCGCTCCGGGATTCTACCCTGTTTAGGCCGCTAGTGTCTCGGACAAGCCCGGCCTGTGGTCAAAACATCTCGGGTTCCCCCCCGACCACAATCCCGGTTTCATTTTGGGGATGCCGGAGGAAAAGGGATACCTGCCCAAGCTGCAAAGCTTGTCTTACTGGATGGTGCTCGCCACCGACGAGAATACGTTGTTGGCTGATTTCCCGATAAGCTGCACCGTGGCCACCACAATGGCCAGGATAACTGCAAGCATGACTGCGTATTCGGCGATGTCCTGCCCATCCTCCTCGCGCCACAATCGACCGAAATTGCGTTTCATTTCGACCTCGTATGCAACGAAGTGGGCGGGGAGGGCCGCACGGAGGTCGAGCTTGTCTTGAGCCGCTTGCTGTTCCGCCTCGTCGAACGCTTTCTCTGCACCACGGTATTGCTCGTCAGCAATACCGCTGGAATTTACCTCCGTATCATAACCCAGCAATTCCCGAATGATGCAATCTCTTACCGATAACCCCTGGTTCTTCGCCAGACGCAACCACTGCCAGACCCTTCCCCTGGCGTGGAAGAGCGAGCCTTGAGGCCCGCGCCAAACATCTGCACCCACAGGGTCTTAGCCCCTGTGGGTGGTCTTCTTCCTAAAGTCATTCTTACCGGCTCTGGGTCAAAACCACCGTCTGCGAATCCCCATAAACCTCCCTCCACTCCGGGCTTGCCCGCAGCGCCGTAATCAAAGGGGCGGCGGGTGGCAGGATCACCGTGCGGATTCGCCATCGCTCCAACGCCTCCCGCCCGTGGTCGGTTAAATAGTAGGTTGCGGCGAAATCGTCCATGAAAGCATCCCCGTAAAGGTCCGCCCGCCCGTCGATGTACACCCGATACTCCGGATACAGCTTCCAGATGAAATACCCACCCCAGTTGTAATGGTTCAGAATCGGACCTGGAGGCCGCTGCACCGCCAGGAAGGCAACCGCCGCCGCCGGAAAGTTCTTCGCCTCCGTTTCCGCCTGATGCCCCACTACGTATCGCACCCGCGCCACGGTAAGAACCGCAACCGCCGCCAGCACCACCGCATTCACTAGCGACTTTCCCGCAAAAGCCCGCCTCCCCGCAAATTTCAACCAAGCCGGGCTGCGGCTTTGCAGCAAAGCGTCCATCAGTCCGCTCAGAACAGGCACCGCCACCAGCACGTAGATGTTGATATGGCGCACCGAACGCAGCGCCGCCCCGGTCATCACTAACAGCAACAGAATCTCTCGTGGACGCACCCGCCGCCGCGCCAGCGGCAGCATCACCATGGTTGCCAGCATCATCAGCAGAACCGGCAGGTACTTGCCCTGGTGGAAATTAGGGGAAGCCCACTCCGCAATGTAATTCTGCATCGCCGGGGAATGCAGCGTCTGCAGCGGATACCAATACATCCGCACCCCATTGGGGTTCAGCGGAACCACGGCCAGGCAAGCCGCCAGCGTGACGGCCAGCTTTCGCAAACGCGGCGCCGCCTGCGGCCACATTTCCACCCCAAAAGCCACATCCAACATCCCACCCACCAGAAAAAGCCCCAGCAACGCAATCCCTAGGGCGTACTCCGCGTGCAGATTCACCCAAAGTAGCGTCAGCGGCACCATCCACCACAACCAGTTTGGGTGCTCGTCCGACTGCCCCAGTACCGCCAGAAAGATGCTCGCCAACAGCAACGAGAGCATTTGCGGCCGCACGCCCCAGGAGGGAATCGAGGCAATCGCTCCCCAGACCGTCACCGCCCCCGCAACATATGGACGCCCCGCGCAACGCGCGAACACCAGCAGCAGCGTCGCCGCCGTGATCGCGCCGAATGCCACAATCAATCCGCCCCAGCCGCCCGCGCGATACAAGTTGTAGATCAGAACATCCGACAACCACTCATGGGCCACCCAGGGCTGACCAAACCGGGTGTACGAATAAGGATCGGTATGAGGCACGCTGTGACTGGCAGTGATCAATTCCCCCGTGCGCAGGTGCCACCACGCATCGGGATCAGTCATCCCGCGCGCCGCCATGGCAAACAGGCCCAGCGCCAGCACCGTCACGAAAACCCGCCGCGTCTCCAGCCATGCCATCATGTTGACAGTGGATCATACCTGACCTGCCCCGATATAGAATCGCCTCGCATCCTGCGAGCCGCTGTCGGCGCGCCTCGCCACACCCCATGAACAAAGATCGCGCAAAGCGGCTCTTGCTGCTCTCCCTCGCCGGAATGTTCCTCCTTCACGCGCTGGTCTTCTGGAGCTTGCGCGACAAGCTGCGCACCGGCTATCCCGACTTCACCATCTTTTACGCGGCAGGGAAAATCGTCCGCCAGGGCTTGGCAACTCATCTTTACGACAGCGCTCTGCAGTTCCGCACCCAGCAGGAATTCGCTCCTGGTGTCGAGATTCGCCAGGGAGCCCTGCCCTACAATCACCCGCCCTTTGAAGTCCTCCTCTTCGTCCCTTTCACCTGGCTCCCGTACTTTGGTGCCTACGTACTCTGGGATCTGCTGAACGTCCTGATCCTGGCCGCGC
>JBGPJK010000090.1:0-14568 GCA_041485425.1 Terriglobia bacterium
GGCTTCCTCTGGACGCCTCCCGCTGATGCGAGGGAGAAATAAGCCAGTCGCAGCCTGAAGCGAGGACGATTCGCGCAGGATTGTCGTCGAGATCCCCCTGGAACAAAAACTAGATTCAGATGGCGTGGCTGAACTCAGCTGAATCAGGGCGTAACCTTGAAAGCTGTTCCAGCGCTGTGCGCACCGCCTGCGCTTGTCGTGCCATACAGATTGCCCAACGCGTCTGACACCAGGCCACCATTCGGGTGAGCGCCGTCCGTACCCGAGCCAAATTCGTGTAACACCGTCTCCTGCCAACTGCTGCCGTCGAACGTCAATTTGAAAACGGTGCCACAGCCGTAGGGATCTATCAGGCACGTCTTGTCGCCGCCCTCGTAGGTTGTGCCATGGAGGCTGCCAGACTGATCCAGGTATAAAGGCCCATACGGCAAGGCTCCATCCGCGTATCCAGTGACCGCCCCACGAAAGCTGTAGATCAGACTTTCCGTCCAGCTGCCATCCAGTTGCGGACTCAGTTCAAAAATGGCTCCGTCGTAGGCGTACGCTCCGCCTTCCCAAAGCGTGCCGTAAACGTTTCCAGCGGCATCAATAACGACGCCACCGTAAGGCTGCTTGCCGTCGACAATGTGCTTGTTGGTTCCGGCAAAGCTGTACAGCACTCGCTCTTTCCATTGGCCGCTTGAACCGCGTACCAGTTGGAAAACCGTTCCGTCACCGTGCTTGCCGCCTCCTACGGTAGTGCCGTAGAGATTTCCTGCGGAATCGAAAGTAAGGGCGCAGTAAGGCGATGCGCCATCCTGCTTGCTCCCGAAGCTGTGAAGCACCTTCTCTTGCCAGGCCCCCGAATTCGACTTCAACTCAAAAACTGTCCCTGCGCCGTATGCACCGCCACTCACGGTGGTTCCATACAGGTTGCCGGAGCTGTCCGTGATCAACTGTGCGCGAGGAGAGCTTCCGTCACTACCGCCAGAGAAGTTGTAGATCACCCTCTCTCTCCAGCCTCCGCCAACCGCAGGCGACACCTCGTACACTACCCCGCCATACGCTCCACCGGTGCCTCCCTCGCCCGTCGTTCCGTAGAGGTTCCCGGCACCATCGCCGATCGGTGCGGCGTAAGGATAGTCCCCGTCGCTGCCCCCATTGAAAGTAAACAGCGACGAATATTGCAGGTTCGGATCAAAGCGAAACACCGTGCCTTGGAATGTGGTAGTTGTGCCATACAAGTTGCCACCAGAATCAATGGAGAGCCCTCCCATCGGTCCAGCACCGACAACCGTAAAATCGTAAAATTTCACGTAACCCTGCGCGAGTGCAGCTGTGGTGGCCGTCAGGGCAAAGAACAGTATCGTAAAGAACTGCGCAACCGGTGAAAGTGCCAGATGAGACCTTTTCATAACGTGCCTTCCTGAGCAGACTTGCGGAGCGCCAATGTCATAGGCAGGATTATTCCCTCCCGCCAGTTTCCACGGCTACAGCCGTTCTTGTTAACGAATCGAACCCCGACTTTATCACATCCTCCTTACTTCACCCGGAACACGGTGTTGCTGGTCAGGGTGCCGCTAGGCCCGAACACCTGGACGGCACCAGTGGTTGCTCCGGTGGGCACAGTCGCGCTGATAGCGGTTCTTGAAACCACGCTGAACGTCGCTGGCGTACCGTTGAAGGTGACGTTGCTTGCGCCAAAGAGATTGGTTCGTTACCGGGTACTCGGTCCTACCTCACCACCAGCACTTCGCGGACATTGTCGCGGGCGAGGAAGAATTTGATGGAGGCGAAATCGCGGAACAAATTTTCGATGTGCCGGTTGTTGAACACCCGCTGCAGGCGGAAGCCTCCCCCGACGGCGGTGTGCACCACCCCGGAAGGCCCTTTTCGCACCTCGCGCCGCGCTTCGATGTGCCGCATCTCCAGCGTGTCGGTGCCCACAATGTGATAGCGGTAGCAGGGCGCGTCCGGCCCGGCATCTTTGGTATGGAAGAAAGCCAGCAGCATCCCTCCGGGCTTGAGCATCGACCACACACGTCCCACCACCGGCTTCACCAGGCTTTCATCCATGTAGTCGGGCAGATTCCAGCACAGCACGATGTCAAACTGCGCCGCCGGGTAAACCAGGTTGTCAGCCAGGAACTTCTTGCTGTCCAGGATCAGGTTCCCCTGCTCGTCCTTGGTGACCAGCGACGGGTCCGTGGACGCCACCAGCAAGTCCTCGCTGTAGATCTTGTGCCCTCGTTCGGTCAGGTAGCGGATGTTGTTGGGCGAGGTGGAACCCAGGTCGAGAACACAGAGCGACTCCTCCGACGCCAGCAATCGCGCCAGTTCGGCCAGACCGCTGGAGCGGCGCGAGAGTCGCTGCCCTCCCTGTGCAGGCCCTGTAGCCTGGCCGGGGTCGGCGGATGATCCACGAAAGAGTTTCATGAAGCTGTTGGCTACGGATGCCATCGGAATTTCCTGGCTCCCGGCTCCACCTGGTTCCGCGCTTTACTATATCGCGGCTTGCAAAATGGAACCGGCTAAAACTTCTTCGGCTCGGTTACCGGAGTGTTGCCTGCCGAACCAGCGGACGAGCCACTGCCAGCCGAGGCGGCCACACCGGAACTGGCTATGGTACCCGCTGCCGGAGCCGCCGTGCTCTTGGTCTCAACTTTGGCGCCTTCCCTCTGAATGTCGACTCTTCCCTTGAAGTAGGCGCCGTCTTCAATCGAGACTCGTTGCGTGACAATGTCGCCGACCGCGATCGCCGACTTCTTCAGTGCAGCCCGCTCCGTGGCCCGGATATTGCCATCCAGCTTGCCCTCCACCACCACGCCCTTGGCATTCACGTTTGCCCGCACTTGTCCGTTCGGACCAATGATCAGAATGTTCCCCTGCAGCTCGATGGTGCCCTCGACCTGGCCATCCACGTACAGATCCTCACTGCCGGAGAGTTCCCCCTTGATGATGACCGACCTGCCGATATGCGCGAACTCCGGCGTTTTGGGTGTATTCATGAACCGGCCTCCTTGGGATGCTCACCGCGGGACGTAAGCGGGAATACTGGATTCTAAATCATCCGGGCGAATTACGGGCACCACAGCGAAAGATAGCGGTTTGCGGCTGCACCTTCGAAGGTCCCGCCCCGGCAAAGGCTTGTCCTCAGCAAGCCGGAGGATCCCGCCACAGGGGATGTCCACAAAGCCAGATAGGAGGTACAACAGCACGCGCCTGATCTTCGTCTAAACTAGATTCAGGAACCAACATGAGACTGACCCGATCTCGGTCCAACTGGACGCTGCCGGCAGGCCTGGTGGCATTGGCGCTGGCTGCCGTGACGGCAGCCGGGGCGTCGGAACAGCCCTCTGTTTCTCCCGCCGAACTGGTCCGCCGGACCGTCCAGAACGAGATGAAGCAGTCCGGCGATGGTCCGAGATTCATCTTCCGCGAGACCAAGGAAACCCCTCATGGCTCATCGACCAAGCTGATGGTGGACACCCGCGATGCCATGGCAGGGTTGCTGATTGCCATCAATGGTAAACCGCTGGGCCCAGGGCAACGGCAAGCGGAGGTCAACCGGCTCGACCGCTTGGCCCGGGACCGCGAAGCCCTGCAGCACAAGAAAAAACAGGAAGCCGACGATGAGGCCCGCGTAAACCGCATCATGAAGGCACTACCGGACGCCTTCCTCTACGAGCCCGACGGCACTGAAGTTAGGAAGCAGGGCATGGGAAAATCGGGCGACGAACTGGTGCGCCTGAAATTCCGCCCCAACCCCAAGTACGACCCTCCGTCCCGTACCGAACAGGTGCTCACCGGCATGCAAGGCTACATCCTGATCGACGCCGGCAAAGACCACGTCGCCAAGATCAACGGCACGCTTTTTAAGGACGTCAGCTTCGGCTGGGGCATCCTCGGCCACCTCGACAAGGGCGGCCACTTCCTGGTCGAGCAGGCTGATGTCGGAGAGGACCACTGGGAGATCAGCCACATGAGCCTCGACTTCACCGGCAAGATCCTGCTGTTCAAGAGCCTGACCATCAAGTCCAACCAGATCTACAGCGACTTCCGCCCGGCGCCGCCCGACCTCAGCTTTGCGCAAGGAGTCGAGTTGCTCAAGAAACACGAAGCAACCATGGCAGAGAACCAGGTGAACTCGAAGTAGAGACGCAGCTTGCTGCGTCTCTCCCTTTAGGAGCGAATGGTCTCCTTGCGCACCGTGAGCTTTTCGATCAGGTCCGCGCGCACGCGGTATCCCGTACCCGGTTCGTCGCGGATGACAATCGTTCCCTGGGCAGTGACCTCTACCTCGGGTTCAATGATGTCTTACTTCCAGTAACGCCTGGAAGCGGAAACATCTCCCGGCAGGCGAAAATTCTCCAGCGTGGACAGTGCGATATTGTGCGCGCGGCCGATCCCCGATTCCAGCATCCCGCCACACCACACCGGAATCTTATTTTGCTTACAGACGTCGTGTACCTTCTTGGCCTCGCTGAAGCCGCCCACGCGGCCCACCTTGATATTGATGATGCGGCAGGCGCCGGTCTCAATCGCGGCGGCGGCATCGCGCGCGTGCCGGATGGATTCGTCAAGGCAGATGGCCGTTCGCAACTCGCGTTGCAGCCGCGCATGGTAATAGACATCGTCATTCCAGAGTGGCTGCTCGATCATCAGCAGATTGAATTGGTCGAACTTTCGCAGGTGCTCGACTTCATCGAGCGTATAGGCGGAGTTGGCGTCGCAACTCAGCACGATGTCAGCCCAGCGCGCCCGGATCCGTTCCAGCACATTGATATCCCAGCCCGGCTTGACCTTGACCTTGATGCGGCGGTATCCCGCGTCAACCTCGATTTGAATCCTCTCCAGCAGTTGCTCGATGGAATCCTGAATGCCGATGGAGACGCCACACGGAATCTCGCGCTGCGTGCCCCCCAGCAGCCTCCACAACGGCTGCTGCTTCTGCCTGGCTTCGGCATCCCACAGGGCATTTTCCACTGCGGTCTTCGCCATGCGATGGCCCCGGACTCTCGCCATGAAGGACGCACTCTCCCGGGCTGAAGTCAAGCTGCGCCCCAGCAACGCTGGAGCCAGATACTGCTTGATGGTCGGCCAGGCGGTCTCTGCCCACTCGGAGCTGTAGAAAGGGTCCTCGCCCGCAACACATTCACCCCAGCCCTCCACCCCTTCGCAGTGGGCCGTGACTAGCACAATGCGGCGGCTGTAGGTGCGTCCAAAGCTCGTCTCGAAAAAATGGACAAGCGGCATCTGAATCTCGCGCAGGGTGATAGCTTCAATCTTCATGAGTAATGAAACCCGCTGGCGACGCGGAGGACACAGAGAATCCTTCCCTTTTTGCTTTGGTTTCTTTTGTTCTTTTCTCTCGGTTCTCCGTGTCTCCGTGGTGAATGCCTACTCGGCCGGGTACAGCCACTTTTCGTCCCACTTCCCCAGCAGGAACTTGCCGTTCCCTTCCCGGTCTCGCTCATAGCCCAGCACCGCCAGGCCCTCGGAAAATGCCTTCTGAAACTGCGGGCGATTGCGGTCCTGCACTTCCTGGGCACGGTCCCGGGTCGCAAGCGAAGCCTTCCATTCATAAACCTGCGCCGGGACAGAAAGTTTCAGCAAAGTCTCGAATGGCGGCTTCTTCCGCTCGCGCAGCACGCTCTCCACCCGTTTCGACTTCAGCCACCATTCCGCCACCAGGCGGTCCGTGGGCAGGCCACCCTGCAGGGGCGACGACGTTATCCCGTACTGGTTGACGTGGTAGCGGCGGGTGATGGCCCCCAGCTTTTCAAGGTTGAGATACGCGTTCTTGATCTCCAGCGGGTCGAAGGTCCACTCCATCAATTCAAATCCGTGCGCCAGTGCGTCCTCGCGCTGGTAGAGCTTCAGGCGCCGGCCCAGCCCGGCATTGCGATAATCTTTGCGCACTGCCAGCATGTGCGAATAAAGATAGGAATGGCCGGCGCGAAATCCGGGAACCGCGAACGCGAAACCCACCAGTTCGCCGCCCTCAAACGCCCCCATCACCTGCCCGCCCACGCGATCGGCCACCACAAATAGTCGCAAAGGGACCAGTTCGATATCGCTGAAATTCCACACTTCTTTCTGCAGCGCGACGCAGGCTCGCATTTCGGCGAGGTCGTGGCACTTGTGGATTACGATCGAATCCGCGTTCACCCTTTTCCTTGCTCCCGTTGCTTCGCCTGTTGCCATAACGATTCCAGTTCATCCATCGAGGCCTGCTGCGGACCCCGGCCGCAGGCGCGCAGTTGCTCCTCCATCCACTGGAACCGTCGCTTGAACTTGCGGTTGGTCTTTTTCAGCGCCGACTCAGGATCGAGCGAAAGATAGCGCGCGATGTTCACTAGCACGAAGAACAGATCTCCGACTTCATCCTCCAGGCGATCTCGCAGATCTTGCGGGATCGGCTGCCGTCCGGAGCCGGCCACACCGCGTGCCTGCGGCTGCGGACCGGGCGCGGGAAATTGCCGGAGTTGCTCCTGCAGTTCTTCGGTTTCTTCGTGAAGTTTCTCGAACAGGCCATCCACGTTGGCCCAGTCAAAGCCCACGTGGGCGGCACGCGAACTCAGCTTATAGGCTTCGAGCAATGCCGGGATTGCGCTGGAAACCCCCGCCAACACCGACTCGGGGTGGTCCTCTTGGCTTGCGCTCTTGCCCCCGCCGGCCTCCAGCCGCTTCTTCTTTTCTTCCGCTTTTAGCGCTTCCCAGTTCCGCAGAACCTCGGAAGAGGTCTCCGCCTTGACGCTTCCGAAAACGTGGGGATGCCGGTCGACCAGTTTGTTGGCCAGCCGGTCCAGCACCTCGTCGATCGTGAACGTTCTCTGTTCCTTCGCCATCTCCGCATAAAACAGCACCTGCAGCAGCAGGTCGCCCAACTCGCCGGGCAACTCCTCCCAGTCACGATTGTCGATGGCTTCCAGTACTTCGTAGGTCTCTTCCAGCGTGTAGGGCTTGATGGAGTCAAAGGTCTGTTCGCGGTCCCAGGGGCAACCGCCCGGCGCCCGCAGACGCGCCATGATTGACACCGCTCGTTCGAAACGTTCCCCCGTGGTGGTCGGCATCGGTTCAACACTGTAAATGACGGACGTAATCAGGAGCAATGAAGGGTAACCATGGTTCCCGGAGAACCGGCAGGTTACCGCCCCTAAATCACCGGGAAAGGGGACAATGGTTTACCCAGTCCGCAGGAATATCCGCCATTGGTTCAATCGTTTGCAGCTCTTACTATATCTTATAGATATACATCGACAGCGATGTAGGGCCCTCCGCTGGCCCTTGGAACACTTCTCCATGTGGGACCAAACCCCCCGGTGGACTAAGGTTATCTTTCCCCAGAACCCCGGATTGGAGCAGACTTAAGCTCGGGGTGCCTGTGGGCGCCCGCCTGTTTTCGCAGGTCGCATCTAAGTCAGGTACATGATTCCCCCCGGCACAACCCGGCGGCCGCTGGAAGGCGAGCATTTTCAGGTGATCGTCATCGGCGGCGGAATTAACGGCGTCGCCATTGCGCGTGAATCCGCCCGCGCCGGACGGCGCACCCTGCTGGTAGAGCAGCACGACTTCGCCGCCGGGACCACCAGCCGCTCGACTCGCAGTATTCACGGTGGCCTGCGCTATCTCGAGCATGGTGAGATCGGCCTGGTGCGTGAATCGTTGCGCGAACGCCAGCGGCTTCTGCGCCAGCGGCCGCACCTGGTTCATCCCGTGCATTTCCTGCTTGCTCTCGATCAAAACAGCCGCCGCAGCGCGCTCAGCATCCGCACCGGACTGTGGCTGTACCGGCATCTGGGTGGCAAGCCGCTGGGAGCGAATGGATCGAAGGCGGAAGAGTACAAGCTCGAGCGCGTGCTGGACAAAGGCCGGCGCTGGTCGATCTTCAGTTTTGAAGACGCGCAATGCGAATTTCCCGAGCGCCTCGTTGCCGAATGGCTGATCGAGGCAGCCGAAGCCGGCGCCTTGGTGCGCAATCATACCCAGGTTCTGGCGGTCGACGTCTTCCACGGACGCGCCAAGGGTGTGCTGCTGCGCGACCGCCTGAGCGGAAAAGAGGAACACGTCGAGGGCACCTGGATCATCAACGCGACTGGACCCTGGGCGGACCGCGTCTGCCAGCGTTCTCGCATCGATACCAGGCAACCGATGGTGGGTGGGGTTCGCGGTTCCCACCTCGTACTGCCGCGATTTGCCGGCGCGCCGGACGCTGCCGTCTATACCGAAGCGCTGGACGGACGCCCGATTTTCGTCATCCCCTGGAACGACCAGCTTCTGGTCGGGACCACGGAAATTCCTGACGGCGGCGACCCCGCCAAGGCAGAGCCCTCCACCGACGAGATTGAGTATTTGCTGCGCTCGCTGCTCCACCTGTTTCCCGCAGCCAGAGTATCGCTGCACGACATACGGTATTCCTTCGCCGGCGTGCGCCCGCTTCCCTTCTCGCCCAAACTGAGTCCCTCCGCGGTCAGCCGAAAACACTACCTGCACGACCACACCAGCGACGGCGCAGCCCACATGATTTCCGTCGTGGGCGGTAAGCTCACCACGGCGGCGGAGTTGGCCCGGCAATGTGTGGCCAAACTCGGCCCCCGCCCCAGTTCCTCCGCAGTGCTGGCCATCGGGCCGGAGGAAGGCCTGGATGCCCTGCTGGATGGATGGGTGGGGGAGATTGCCGATGCCGGTGGAATTAGCGCCGGCTCCGCCCAGGCGATCGTGGAATGGCACGGCCAGCGCTCGCTGGCCATCGCGCAAAGGTCACTCAGCAGTGCCAAAATGCGCGCTCCATTGTGTCCGCACACCCAGCATATCGTGGCCGAGGCAGTGGATGCGTTCGCCAACCAGTGCGCGGTGACTCTCGCCGATGTCCTGCTACGCCGCGTTCCCGTCGCGCTCGCGGGCTGCTGGTCGGAGAGCTGCAGCCGGGATGCCGCCATGCGCATCGCTGCAGTCATGGGATGGGATGAACACCAGGCCGCCGCGGAGCTCGAAATATTCGAGACGGAGCGGGCCGCCTTCCTCCGCAAGCCAGCCCGCATCGATATGATGTTGGAAGCCGCAGCCGACTAGCACCTCACTCATAAGCGTTGGCCCCTAGTCAGACACCCACTGCTCCTAGTCGGTTGCTGACCCTTCCTTATGGCTTGGAGGGTCGGAGAGTTCGCACCAGCCGCTGGGTGTCATCGGAGATGATGGCATCCACTCCCCAATCGGCGAGGCGCAGCATGGATTCGGCATCGTTCACCGTCCAGACGAAGAGCTTTCTGCCGGCGGCGTGGACCTCCTCCACCAGTTCCCGCTTGACCAGGCTTTCGTGAACCATCACGTAGTCGGCGAGTGATTCACGCCAGCCGCGAAGTTGCGATTTCCGCTCGCAGATGATCCCCAGCGGGACCAGCGCACTGCGAGCTTTCAGCTCAAGCAGGACGGCCGGCAGGAAAGAAGAAACCACGTACCCGTGTTCTGGCGCCTGTTTGCGTAATGCGGTGAGCACCGCCGACTCCAGGCCTTTTACCTTGAGCTCAATGTCGAGAAAGACGCGACCGGCGTACCGCGCCAGAACATCTTCCAGGCACGGCAGAGATGGCAATTCCTGGCGGCTTGCGCGAGCGATGGTCACCCCACCGAATTTCGGGTCGTGGCAAACCACCAGACTTCGGTCCGCCGTACCGCGAACGTCAAACTCAAAACCGTCGCAGCCATGCTCGAGAGCAAGATCGAATGCGGCGATGGTGTTTTCGGAAGCACCAGGACGCACTCGTGCCCCGCGATGGCCCAGGAGTAGAGGTAGGTCGGGCATCGGGCGTCATTGTATGGGAGCCGACAGGCTGTCCGTCCTGTGAATTACTGAGGAAAAATAGGTCGGAAATTAATCCAGGTCGAAGTCGCGGATGGGCTTCCCGGTGTCGGGAGACTCTTTGGCTTTCTTGACCGCCTCCTGGAATTTCTTCTCCAGCAGGTCGGAGGCGTGCTTTTGGGCTTCCACCGACTGCCGAAAAATGGACTCGCGGCGGCCGTCCTGCTCCTTCATGGCGCGAGCGGCTTCCTCCATGTCGTTGAATGTCCGTGGTTTGACCGCAGCGGTATGAAAGATTACCGCCTTCTCAGTCGGATCCACCTTCAGCACCGCGTTGCAACACGGGCAGGTCACTTCGAAGGCGGGGGCGCTCTTCGCCATGAACCGAATGATACCGCAAATGCATGCTCAGCGGGGCTGGAGCTTGATGGGGAAGATGTGGAACAGGTAGAGCATCTCCCAACCCAGCAGAACAAACGACACCACCACCACCAGGATGGCGAGCATTTCGCCGAAATTGAGGCGGTTGCGCGACGGCTCAAAGCGTCTGCCCACCAGGCTGAGAATGTTCAGCGTGGCAAAGCCGAACACCAGCACCCACAGTATGTTGTAGATGTTGCCCTTCTTGTCGTCGAGGTCGAACAAGAACAAGAGATACGCTCGCAGCGGAGCCGCAGACAGAGCCCAGCATGCCATACCGATACAGCTAGCCGAGATCGAACTGAGGGACAGGACCATGGGCGCGGGGTTCCGCCGTCCGGAACGCCAAACGTCACATCTGGCAGAAGAATTAGGATATTACCCTTTTCCCCGCACGAAGTCAGCCGCCGAATGCACGACCGCAGTGTCCTTGGCCCCCTCCAGAATCGTCATGGCCAGCGCCGTCAAGACCGCGACGCTGCTTTCGCGGTTCCTGTTTCCCGTGTGGAAGTGCAATGTTTTTCATCTTGACATCGTCCGCCGCCGGGAGCAGTCTTGCCTGACTCAACTCGGGGCAATCTCTTCCTCCACCTAGCCTGAGTTCAAGTTGTCGGGGCCCACAAAAAGAAGTTCTCTTCTGGCAGGCTTCTCGATCAGGAGCAGGATCCTATGCGTGTCATTCGTCCAGCGACAGGCCGCTCGCAGGTTCTCTCGTTAGCACTTTGCTTGCTTGCTTGCTTGCTTGCTAGTAACTGGGCCGCTGTCTGCCCTAGCACAGACGGTGACCGGTAGTGGAAGTCCCGGCACGGTCCCGATGTGGAGCCCCGGGACACTGGGGTCGTCTACTTCGATTCTGATCGACACCGGGCCCGCTCCCTGGTTCGACGTGACGAGTTTGGCGTTCAAAGGCAGACCTGACTGGGTGTCCGGCTGCACGCCCCAGTACCCTCCACCGACCCCTCCAATGGCGGGAAAATGCACCGACAATGCTACAGCGGTTAACGCTGCCATCGGTGCATGCTTCGCCACTGGTTTTATGGGCTGCACAGTATTCTTCCCCGCCAGTGGAACCGCAAACTACTACATAGGCAGCTCCATTTTCGTAAATAATCAGCAGGGCACGCCAGGCCTTTTTCAAGGTGTCAAGATGCAGGGAGACTGCAATGTACCTGGCTCAAGAGTGCTGATTGGCTCGACGCTGCAGCCATTCAATTGCTCGACTCTCGTGACGAATGCCGCGATCAATATGGTTGTAGTGGGCTTAACAGGGGCGGCGAACAACACCTTCGGCTTCGAAATTCAGGACCTCGGCTTCTTTGCCGCAGACGGCACTACCGCGTTGGGCGCGATTGAGCTAATCAATACCTCGTACTTTAATCTGACCAACATTGCTTGCAGCAATTTCCGGAATATCGCTGGCACGAATGGAAACGGTTATTGTGTCTTGCTAAATGGAGATCAAGAGACACAATATGGTGTCATCGTCAATCCTTCAATATCATCCACCAGATTTCCCATTCAGACAACAGGATCAGGAGTTTCCGAAATCAACTTCTACGGTGGCGCCATAGACTGCAACAACCCCACTGATCCCACGAAACCTCTAGGGAGTAGTATTGGGATAGATATCGGGAGCACTTCGCATCCGGGCAATCAAAATGGGGAGTGGGGGGTCTTTGGGACGCACATTATTGACTGTGCAACTGGTGTCTCGATGGTCGACACCAACGTTATGCAATGGTTTGGGGTCATGGAACTGGCGACTACAATTACCCAGACTGGTGGGACGGTTGGATTTCAGATTGACAGCACCGCTCTAGGCAACAACAAGGGCGGAGGTAATCTGATCGGCGGTTCGATCAATCACTACGAAACCGGGGTGAAAATAGGTCAAGTTCTCACAGGGGCTCCCTTGGCAACCCGGATCACCGCCAGCATCACCAATACCGCCACGCCCCTGAGTATCAGCCAGGCATCCCTTCCGACTACGATGATCCTGACGCCTGACGGCACAATCGGGCCTTCCCAGCTTGGGTCGGATCTGACCCTGTTCAGCCAGAGTGCGGCATCCCCTCCCACCTTCCGCGCTTTGCTCACGACCATACAGAACGAAAGCGGTACCGGCACCACAGCAAGTAAGTTAGCCAAGCTCACCGGAGCCCCCAGTACTGCAATCATCACCGCAACGTCCGACACTCAAGGTGCGGTCGGAATCGTCGTCACCGGAGCTGGAACCTTCAGCACTTCGCAGAATGCCCAGATCGCCACCGTCGGGCAGGCTTTGTGCGCATTCGACAACGCAGCCGGGACGGTAGCCGGTGACTTCGTCACCATCAGTTCGGCAATTCAGGGAGACTGCCACGATTATGGGCCCGCCTACCCTCCATCGGGCCAAGTGATCGGCAGAGTGCTGACGACAAACGGCACGGCCGGCACCTATCCTGTGTCATTGTTTGGCCCCGGTCAGGTAGCATCAGCGCCTCAGTTACGAAACTCCATTACGTTGACCGACGAATTCTTTTCGGCAGGAACGGGCGCCACCACCGCAAAGGACGTGGGGGAACTGGGCTGGACCGTAACCGGTGGAACCAGCACCTCCAAGATCGCGGGGATATCTCAGCATCCTGGAATCCTTCAGCGGTCGACCGGGACGACATCTCTTACTATAACCGTAACGTACCTGGGGACTTCCTCCGGCACGTCCGCCGCACCAATTGCTGCGCTGAGCAACGTGGCCTGGTCCTCGGTGTTCATCTTCAGACAGGACCCGAATTCCACCAATCCCAACACCAAGATCGGGATTCGCGTAGGTTTCGCCGACACCGTGACAAGCAATCCACCGACTAATGGGATCTGGTTTGAGAACTCCAGCAGCACGTTCGCAGCGAACTGGGCCGGTAATGTCAAGTCGGGGGCAATGAGCACCCAGGCAAATGGCACAGTCGCGCTCGACACCAACTTCCACACGTTTGAAATCCGCAACGACGGTGCAAACAACATCACCTTCTGGATAGACGGCAGCCAGTATGGGAGCACGGTAACAACCACCATCCCAGCGGGCGCGCTGCAGCCGTTTTTCCAAATCATCAACACAGAGGCGGCGGCCAAACTGTTGGACATCGACGCATTTCAATTCGCTCTGACGGTTTCGAGATAGCAGAAGAAGAAATTGCCTAATTGAGGAGTTGCGGTATGAGAGTACACCTAATGCAGCTTGCTCAGATCGTTGTTTTGCTGGCCGCCAGTTCCATGGCTCTTGCCATACAGCCAGAGTTCAGGCCGGCCGTGAACTATCGCACTGACAGCAACCCTGTAGCTGTGGCGGTGGCTGATTTCAACCGGGACGGTCTGCCAGATCTGGCGGTTCTGGACCAGGGTTTCAGCGACGTCAGTGTACTGCTGGGCACCGGCAACGGGATCTTCGCAAAGGCAGTGAATTATCCAATCAACCACTCAGGTGGCATATCGATTCTCACGGGGGATCTCAATGGTGACGGCGTTCCGGACGTTCTAGTTACTTGCGATGACGGAACACTCGTTACACTACTGGGCAATGCTAACGGCATGCTTCAATCGCCGTTGGATACCCTGCTATCTAGTCCTGTTGTCGCTGTAACTGTCGCTGATTTCAACCGAGATGGCAAGCTCGATGTCGCGCTCACGGTGGGGAACACAGGATTCGCCGGTAATGTCGCAATCGTATTCGGCAACGGCGATGGCACCTTCCAATCACCACAGCTATATCCGGCAGGTGTATCGGTGAACTACATCGCAACCGGAGATCTGAATGGCGACGGAGCACCCGATTTAGTAATTGATAATGCATCTAGCAAAAGCATAGGTGTGCTCCTTAACGACGGTGACGGCACGTTTCAAGCGGTGAAACATTATCCTCTCAGTGCACAGCCCCTGACATTCGTGTTAGGTGATGTGAACAACGACGGCAAGCTAGACCTGGCCGTGAACATCTTTGGCGGCATTCTCCTGGCGCTGGGCAAAGGAGACGGCACGTTTCAGTCGCCCTCTATGGTGCTGTCGGGCACCTTCATCGGTGTTTCAGCCATTGCTGACTTTAACAAGGACGGCTTTCCGGACTTTACCGGTGCGGGTGCGGTAAACATTGTCTCAGTCACCCAGGGGAATGGTGACGGCACATTTGTTGGTCCGGCGGACTACGCCGTTGGCTCAAGTCCCCGTGGCTTTGCAGTGGCTGACCTCGACGACGACGGGTATCTCGACATAGCTGCGGCAGATAACCAGAAAGGCGGGGCCGTCAGTATTCTGCTGAACGCCGGAGCATCTCTTCCGGTCACGCTTTCTCCCACCGCTCTCACGTTCGCCGCCCAGTCCGTGGGCACCACCAGCCC
>JBGPJK010000091.1:0-14345 GCA_041485425.1 Terriglobia bacterium
GAAAAGAAAGACGAAGTGGCGACCGGAGCCTGGGCGGAAGACGGTATTGTGCAGCAGGCGGCCCGCGCCATCAAGCGCGAAGTTCCTAACCTCATCATCATGGGCGATGTCTGCCTGTGCGAATACATGTCCCACGGACACTGTGGGATTGTGCGCGCCGCCGGAGGACCGCAGTCGCTGGGAGCCGCGGTAGCTGCCCCGCCCGCCGCCGGCACGGATTACGAAATCGTCAACGACGCCACGCTCGAGTTGCTGGCCCGCACTTCGGTCTCGCTGGCTCGCGCCGGGGTGGACATCATCGCCCCTTCCGACATGATGGACGGCCGGGTGGGCGCGATTCGCAAGGCGCTGGACCTAGCCGGCCTGGTAAACACGCCCATTCTTTCCTACGCCGCCAAGTTTGCTTCCGGCTTCTACGGACCGTTCCGCGAAGCCGCCGACTCGGCCCCGCAGTTTGGCGACCGCCGTTCCTACCAGATGGATCCCGCGAACGTGCGCGAAGCCATGCGCGAGATTGAACTCGACATCGAAGAAGGCGCGGACATGATCATGGTGAAGCCGGCCATGCCGTACCTCGATGTAATCGCCGCCGCGCGCGAACGCTTCGATCTGCCACTGGCCGCCTACCAGGTTTCCGGTGAATACGCCATGATCGAAGCCGCCGCCCGCAACAACTGGATTGACCGCGAGCGGGTGATGATGGAATCGCTGCTGTGTATTCGGCGTGCGGGAGCGAGCATTATTCTGACCTACTTCGCGAAGGACGCGGCCAAGCTGCTGGGGTAAGCCGCGAAGTAAGATCAACCGGACGTCATGCGTTATAGAGTCTTCTTCTTTCAAGGGCAGGAACTTACACTCAAGACTCGCGTCGAAAGAGGCGCGGCCTGGGTGGATGACGTCGGTTTGCACATCGACGGGCCATCCGAAGTTCTGATTCCGGCTAACGACATACTTGGAGCGGAACTCTTTAGGCTTCATGGTCTCGGCCGGGTGATCCGAATGGAGCACAGGGGTGGCCGCTTATATCTTTCCGTTGTTCGTTTGATGATTGGGCAGTTTGCCTTGATCAATTTCTTCAAAACGGGCGACCTGCACAAGCAATTGAGTGCAATCGCTAAGAACTGATCAGTCGGAAAGTTCGGTAGTGCTACAGTCTGGCTGAGGCGGAGCACTACCGAAAGTTCTCCAGATTTTGGCCATCCCTCCTTCTTGTTCTAGAATCAACCCTTTGCCTTCCATCATCTGATCGAACTGAGGAACTGAACTTTGCCAGACACCATTTATGACCTCGCCATCATCGGCAGCGGCCCCGCGGGATACACCGCTGCCATCCGCGCCGGCCAATACGGCCTGAAGACCGCGCTCCTCGAAAAAGACAACGTGCTGGGCGGTACCTGCCTGCACGTCGGCTGCATCCCCACCAAGGCGCTCCTGTTCAACGCTGAGCTCTGGGATCACCTGAAAGATGCAAAAGAGTTCGGCATCGAAGGCGTGGACGCGCGCAAGCTCAACTGGGCTGCCGTCCAGGAGCGCAAGGCGAAGATCGTCGCCAAGCACGCCAAGGGTCTCGAGTTCCTGATGAAGAAGAACAAGGTCGAGACCGTCCGGGGTTATGGGAAGTTGACCGGCCCGGCACAGAGCGGCGTCCTGACGGTGGAGGTCACAAACGACGGCAAGGCCAGCCACATCAAAGCGAAGAACGTGATCTTATCCACCGGCTCGGAAGCCCGCATGCTGCCCGGAATGCAGCCGGATGACCGCATCCTGACCAACATCGAGATTCTGAGCCTGAAGGATATTCCCAAGTCGCTGGTCGTGGTGGGCGCCGGCGCGGTGGGCGTGGAGTTTGCGTCCATCTATCGGTCGTTTGATTGTGAAGTGACCATTCTCGAAATGCTGCCGCGGCTGGTGCCGGTCGAAGATGAAGATGTTTCCAAGGAACTGGCCCGGGTGTATCGCAAGCGCGGCATTGCCTTCCACACCAGCGCGAAAGTGGAAAAGGTCGAGAAGACGAAGACGGGCGTCGCCGTCACCATTACCGTGGATGGCAAGCAGCAGAAGATCGAGGCGGAGAAGATCCTGATTGCCGTGGGCCGCAAGCCACGTATCGAGAACATCGGCCTGGAGAAGACGAAGATCAAGCCGGACCGGGGATTCATCAAGACCGATAGCTGGATGCAGACGGCCGAACCCGGGGTTTACGCGATCGGCGACATCGTGCTGGGAACGCCGCAACTGGCGCACGTCGGCGCCATGGAAGGCATTGTGGCGGTCACGAAAATTGCTGGCAAGAAAGGCAAACCCGTTAACCCCGAGCACATTCCCAATGCCACCTACTGCCATCCGGAGATTGGCAGCGTCGGCCTGAGCGAAGCGCGGGCGAAAGAAGCGGGCTACAATGTGAAGGTCGGCAAATTCCCCTTCACCGCGAACTCGCGTGCGTCCATCGTCGGGCAGCACGAGGGCTTCATCAAGATCGTCTCCGATGCCGCCTACGGCGAGATTCTGGGCGTGCACATCATCGGCCCGCAGGCAACGGAGTTAATCGCCGAAGCCGTTGCGGCCATGGAGCTCGAGGCTACGGTGGAAGACCTGATGTGGACGATCCACGCGCACCCGACCCTGGCCGAGGCCATGCTGGATGCGTCGAACAGCGTGTATGGGATGGCGATCAATGCGTGAAGACATTGTGTAATTTTGTAATCGGGTAATTGGGTAATTGAAAGGCGCCAAAGATTATTCAATTTGGTAATCGGGGTTCAAATTACACAATTACCCGATTACACAATTACCAGATGATTTCCGTTCTCCAACTCGGTACCGTTGACTACGCGACCGGCCTGCGCCTGCAGCAGCGCCTGGTCGAGTTGCGGAAAGCCGGCCAGATCGGCGACGTGCTGCTGCTGCTCGATCACACGCCAGTCATCACGTTGGGCCGCAACGCCAAAGCCGCGAATGTCATCGCGCCACCGGAGCAGCTCGCCCAGCGCGGTGTCGAAGTTTTCGAGTGCGATCGTGGCGGTGACGTGACCTTCCACGGCCCCGGACAACTGGTGGGCTATCCCATCTTCGACCTGCGAGGGTACCCATCCTCCGACGGCAAGCGAAAGACGCTGGGCGCAGTGGAGTATGTGCGCCGCCTGGAAGAAGTGCTGATACGCACCTGCGCGGAATTCGGCGTTCCAACCAAGCGCATTCCCGGTCTGACCGGCGTCTGGACCGACCCACCAACCCTGTCATCCCGAGCGGGGTCGAGAGCCTGCCCTGAGCTTGCCGAAGGGGACCTTGTGTTTTCTGGTGTGGGCGCGGGCGACTCGCCCGCGCAGGAATCCAAAATCGCCGCCCTTGGCGTTCACATCTCGCGAGGTGTTACCTCGCATGGGTTCGCCTTCAACGTCAACAACGACCTCGATTACTTCAACCTCATCGTCCCCTGCGGGATTACATCGAAGCCGGTGACTTCAATAGAGAAAGAACTTGGAAAGCAAGTTCCGCTGCAAGATGTCGCTCACTCCATCTCCCGCAACTTTGGCGTAGTCTTCGAGAGCCAGATTCTGTGGCTGGAGACTCTGGACGCGCTCCTCGGACAGTCCGTGGGCGTACCAATGAGGCCTCCGGCAGAACTGCGGCAGCTTCATAAAGACGAGGACACGTTCCGGGCGTGATGGTGTGGCGTGTCCCGCGAAAGTCAGGTTTGGCCAAATGCCGTCGCAGGAGTTAGCATTCTAAGTCGCTGACCATCATCGAAGCATGGCCAAAAAGAAAAGGGTTCCTCCCAAGGCCGCTGTACGCACCGGTTCCAATGGACGCGGCCAACGTGCGCCTGCATCACCTGCCGGCAAGATCACGCCGTCCCAGCGCACTTACACCATCCTCGACTACCGCCTCGAGAAGCCCACATTTGACCTGCGCCAGGTCCGCGTCGGCGACGAAGTCCGCTACGAGGTCAAAGGCGACTTAACTGCTCCGGTCCCGCCGATCCGCGAATCAAGGTATCTCACCAAACAGCAGTGCATCGAGATCTATCGCTGGATGCTGCTCAACCGCAAGATGGAAACCGCCTTGGAGAATCTCTACAAGCAAGGGAAAGTCGTGGGCGGTGTCTATTTCGGCTTGGGGCAGGAAGCGTGTTCGTGCGCTTCGGCCTACGCCCTCAGGCCCGACGACTGGCTGGGGCCGATGATCCGCAACCAGGGGTCGCTCCTGGTGCGCGGGTTCTCCGCTCGCGACATCATGATGCAGTACATGGCCAAGGCGGGTTCGCCCACCAGGGGCCGCGATGCGTCCTCCCACTTTGGCGATATCGAAAAGCGTAACGTAGTGGCGCCCATCTCGACTCTCGGCGATCTGATTCCGGTGCTGGCCGGTGTGGCCCTTGGCGCACGCCTGCAGGGCAAGAACATCGCCGTCATGACCTACATCGGCGACGGCGGTCAGTCCACTGGCGTGACCTACGAAGGTCTGAACTTCGCCGCCGTGCAGGACCTCGGCCTGGTGCTCTTCGTGGAAAACAATCTTTGGGGATACTCCACGCCCGCCGACGTGCAGTTCCGTGTGAAAGACCTCGCCGAGCGCGCTATTGCCTACGGCATTCCCGGCGTGATCGTGGACGGCACCGACGCCTGCCAGGTCTACGATGCCGCCCACGAGGCCTGCGAGCGCGCCCGCCGGGGCGAAGGCCCCACCCTGATTGAAGCCAAAATGATGCGCATGAAAGGCCACGCCATCCACGACGCCGCCGAGTATGTCCCTAAGGCGCTGTTTGAGTATTGGAAGAAGCGCGACTGCATCGCCCGGTTCGACAATTATCTGGTGAATGTGAAGAAGTGGCTGACGCGAGAAGAGAATCTCAAACTAATCGCCGATGTGGATCGCGAACTGGAAGCGGACCGCGACTTCGCTGTGGCAAGTCCGATGCCCACACCGGAGAGCGCCGCCGGCGGGGTGTACTGCGAGAACGGCTGCCACGAGATCAAGCCGAAGTATGGAGTGCCGAAAACGCGCACCGCTGCATCCCACTCCAGGCCACAACACGGCGAAGTGGTGGTGCACTTGAAGTAATCGGGTGAGAGCAGCCTCACTGACCTAGCGTCTGCTTTCGCGTCGAAAGGCCGACTACAATGACCGATCCAGACGTCAAGCTTTTCTTCGATGATGCAATCAATCTTGCCGTCGGGCAGAAGAGACATGTCACTAAGAGAGGCGATGGCATCGTTGAATCCATCCTGACTTCAGACTGGCGATTCATCATGACTCCTGAGGAACCGGTTCATATTTCGAATATTCTCAGGATATGTCTGCATTTCAACGATTCCGGCTTGGGATTCCGCTTACTGCCGCCCGATGGGAGAAGCGGACTTCGTGTCCAAGGATGGGGAACCTACCTGCCCGGTGGCAGGGGCAAAGCGACGACGTGGAGAGTCTACGATCCTTGATCGGAAACGGTGCAACTACCGATACACGTCCCGCCGATGGCCAATCCGCACAATTACGACTACCAACCGGGTTCCATCCAGGCGGTAGATGATTCGATAGTCGCCTACGCGGATTCGATAGTGGTTGGGCTCAGCTTGTAGTTTCTTCGTGCTTGTTGGAAGTGGATGGATACAAAGTTCGGCGATTTGTTCGGCGATGCGGCGCTGCATCTGCCGTTCGAGAGAGCGGTACTCCCGCAGTGCGGAAGTCGTGAACTCAAGCGAATAGCGCATGGGGCCCCGCCTCCGCTCTTACAGGCCCAGTTGCTTCTTAATCTTCGACCAGGGAATGGTGGGTTCGTGGAGTCGTTTGCGGGCTTCTTCAATGTCGATGCGGTCTTCGACTTCTTCCAGAAACTCCAGGTCTTCGATGGGTACGACGGCCGCCACGGGCTTCTTTCGGCGGTGTACGATAATTCTTTCGCCGCCATACGCTACCCGGTTTACGATGTCCGAGAAGTTTTGGCGTGCTGTACTGGCAGTTAGCTTTGGCGACATAGAAGTATCTCAACGTACAAATTGTACATCTAGTACTATATGTTTGTTATGTACAAATTGCAAGCTTGGATAAACTAGCTCGACAAAAGAGGTTAACTGCCACAACCCTATGCCCCCACTCACCTATCTCGAAGCCATCCGCCAGGGAATCTGGGAGGAAATGGAGCGCGACCCCACCGTCTTCTGCCTGGGCGAGGACATCGGCATCTACGGCGGCGCCTTCAAGATCACTGATGGCTTCATTGACCGCTTCGGTCCCGAGCGCATCATCGACACGCCCATCGCCGAGTCTGCCATCGTGGGCGCGGCCTTCGGTGCGGCGCTTACCGGCATGCGTCCCGTCGCTGAATTCCAGTTCATGGACTTCATCGGCTGCGCCTTCAACCAGATCGTTAACATGGTGGCCAAGGCCCACTATCGCTGGGGCGCACCCGCGCCTCTGGTGATTCGCGGGCCGAGCGGCGGTAATGTTCACGGTGGGCCATTCCATTCGCAGAATCCGGAGATGTGGTTCGTGCACGCACCCGGCCTGAAGGTCGTCTGCCCGGCCAGCGCTTATGACGCGAAGGGACTAATCAAGGCCGCCATCCGCGACAACAATCCGGTCATCTTTTTCGAGCACAAGTATCTGTATCGGCGCATCAAAGAAGAAGTGCCCGCCGAGGACTACGTCGTGCCCCTGGGCAAGGCGCGCATCGCCCGTGAGGGCCGGGACCTGAGCATCATTACCTATGCGGCGATGGTGCATGTGGCACTCGAAGCGGCCCAGATCCTGGCCAAAGAGGGTATTGACCTGGAGATCGTGGACCTGCGCACACTTTCACCGCTTGACCGTGAAGCGATTGCACAAACCGTGCGCAAGACGAACAAGGTCATCCTGCTCCACGAGGACGTGAAAACTGGCGGCCTGGCCGGCGAGATCAGTGCCATCATCAATGAAGAAGCTTTTGACGATCTCGATGGCCCCATCGTTCGCATTACAGCGCTTGATTCGCCGGTGCCATTCTCGCCGCCGCAGGAAGAATACTTCCTGCCGAAAGTGAGTGACGTGGTCCGGGAGGCACGCAAGCTGAAAGCGTACTAGGTCCGCCGGTGTCTCGCCGGCAAAAGCTATGCTCGATATGGAACCACGGCTGGTTACCATTGCCGCTTTTCACAGTGAGCCGGAATTCCTGCTGGCACGCGCTCGGCTGGAATCGGCTGACATCGAGTGTTTTGCGCAGGATGAGAACATGCTTCGCATCGGAGGCTGGCATTCGCATATACTCGGCGGGATCAAGCTGCAGGTAAGGGAATCGGACGCCGAAGACGCGCTCGCCATCCTGCGCGACACGGCGCCGCTGGACAATGGGTAATCTCGGTGCGGTTTTGCAAGCTTAGGAAGGATCTGCGGGAGGGGAAATGCGCAAATTTATTCTGGGAGTCATTGTCACGCTGCTGGTGCTGGTTGTGGGTGGACTGGCCTTTGCTCTGCTGGGCTTCATGCCCACCAATGCGGACGCGACTCAGCCCAGCCTGGAGCGGCGTATCGCGATGCCGGCGCTCGACGCCTGCATGGAGCGCCACGCTCCGCGGGTGAACAACCCGCTACCGCCCATCGACGACAACCTGATCGACGGCATCAAGATCTACACTATGAATTGTGCGCTGTGCCATGGCGGGCTCGACAACAAACCGAGTTCGCTGGCACACTCGTTCTACCCGCCGCCCCCGCAACTGATTCTGGCCCCGCTCGACGACCCTGAGTGGCACATCTTCTATGCCGTCCGCACCGGGGTTCGCTATACCGGCATGCCCGCGTGGGGCAAGACCCTGAGCGAGCAGGACATGTGGAAGGTGACGGCGTTTCTATCCCGCATCGAGAAGCTGCCTCCCGGAGTGCAGGATTACTGGAAGAAATCCTTCGGAACGGCACCCCCGGCAGAGGGCGCCAAGCACGGCATGGGAGACATGGACTGAGCCTGTGAGCGAGGCGCTCGAGGTTTCATATAATGTAAGTTTGCGGTGGGCCCGAAACCCGCAATAGGGGCTGCGCGGAAGGGAATTATGCCAACTGACATCGTCATGCCGCAGATGGGCGAATCGATTGTCGAGGGGACCATCACCAAGTGGCTGAAGAAGCCTGGCGAAAAGGTGCAGCGGGACGAGCCGCTGTTTGAGATTTCCACCGACAAAGTGGACGCCGAAATCCCGGCGCCGGCCTCGGGTGTGCTGCAGGATATCAAAGTCGCCGAAGGCACCACCGTCCAGGTGAATACCGTGGTTGGCACAATTGCTGCCGATGGTGAAGCTGCGGCTGCCGCTCCCGCCAAGCCTGCCGCGCCGGCTCAGCCCGCGGTATCCCTGGAGAAAAAAGAAGCGGCGCCGGCCAAACCGCAAGCGCCCGCCCCCGCGCCCAGGGAAGTCATCCAGTTCCCACAAGAGGAAGAAGCCGATCACGCCCGTTCCTCGCCGCTGGTGCGGAAAATCGCCCGTGAGCACAACGTCAATCTGTCTCAGGTGCCGGGCAGCGGCCTGGGCGGCCGCATCACCAAGCAGGACATCATGGCTTTCCTTGAGAGCAGCCAGCCGCCCGCGATCTCCACCGGCGCCACCGCTCCCGCCTTGGCATCTCCTGCTCCGGTGCCGGTAGCGATTCCTGGCGAATTCGTGCCCATGAATCAAATGCGCAAGATCATCGCCCAGCGCATGATCGAGTCACGCCGCACCAGTGCTCACGTGCACTGCATGTTTGAAGTGGATATGACGCGCATCGTCAATCTGCGGAACAAAGCCAAAGCCGGTTTCGAGCAGCGCAACGGCGTGCGTTTGACCCTGATGCCCTTTTTTGTGCGTGCCGCCATCATTGCGTTACAACAGTTCCCGATCGTCAACGCGAACATCGAAGGCGAAAACATCCACTACCACCGTCACGTCAACGTAGGGATTGCGGTCGCGCTTGACTGGGGGCTCATCGTGCCCGTGCTGAAGAACGCCGACGACCTCAACTTTCTCGGATTGCAGCGCGGCATCACCGACCTGGGCGAGCGTGCCCGCTCCAAGAAGCTGATGCCGCAGGAAGTGGAGGGTTCCACCTTTACCGTGACCAACCCCGGCCAGTTTGGCGCGGTATTTGGGCTGCCCATCATCAACCAGCCCAACTCCGCTATCATGGGGGTGGGCGGGATCACCAAAGCCCCCGTAGTGATCACGGATAAAGAAGGAACCGATTCCATCGCCATCCGCTCCCTGGTTCACCTGACCCTCGGTTACGACCACCGCCTCATCGACGGCGCCGTCGCCGACCAGTTCATGGCCTACGTCAAGAAAGTACTGGAGAACTGGAGCGAAGAGATTGGGTAGGCCGGTTCTGCCCCCGTCCGGATGTTAGAGTCCGACCTGTTGCTTCCACGCTTCTACCGCCGCGATGGTGGCCGCGTCCGCGGCCAGGCCGGCCTTGATCGCCGCAGCTACGTTCGCCTGCTCATCCGGGCCGAGGTTGAACAGCGATTGCAGTTTGAGGAAGAGCTCGATTCCAGCCGGACCCACGGCTGAAATGTCGGCCAGAAGTTGCCCGATCAGTAATGCGATTCCTTGCGCATCGAGTTTCGCCACGTTATTTCCCCTCCGCCAGTTGGTAGTCGGTCAGAACGACTTGAGCGAGGTTGATGATCCCCTGCAAGTCCTGCGTAAACGTCTGCTGGCTTTTTGGATTCTTGATCCCCAGTCCGCCTGACTGAATCAAGGCCGTTCCCTGATTCTTGATTTCATTCAGTAACGCCTGGATCTGGACTGACTGGTTCGCCGCCTGAGTGGAACCAGCAGCGAAGATGTTCTCGATCACCATGTGATCCTTGGCAACGATCGCCTGGTAATTCAGAATCGGTGCTGCCTGTTGTACCGTGATTGTCCCCGCCTGCTGCACCGCGATGATGCCTTTGGCGACGTCGGCGTTGATCTGCGCCAGGGCCGCCATGTTGACGTTCACCCGCTCCCATGGTGAAACCGGGCCAGATTGTTTATGAATGCAAGCGACGGTGAAGACCGTCAGCAAAACCACTAAAGCAACTCGTTTTTTCATTTGTCCTCCGCGTTTTGCCGCAAATGTTGGTTTCGTCCACACTTCAATCCGGGGAACACTCTCGGCCCTGGTTGACGCGCGGGCCATGGATTGCCTGGGTGCCTTGGGCTAGGGTTAGCTTGCCTTCGCCCAAATAGAGGCGTTCAGGCATTCCACCGTGCCATCGATCACCTTGCTCAGACCTTCTTTGAACTTCGTTTCATCGACGATCTGCCGGCTGGTTACGGCGTCGGCCATGGACAAAGCGGCTCCCACAAACGACAGAGCGGCATCTTTCTTGTCAGCTCCCGATCGCCCGCCAAACAAGCCTTCAATTCCGTTCACTACCGCGGGCACAAAGGCAATCCCCTGTAGCAGCTTGGACAAAAAGTTCATTGCTGTGTCTCCTTTGTTAAGTTGTTTTGAATTGTCGCGGTGGATCCGGCGCTGACCCGGAGATGTTGGCACCAGAGCGAATAGAAGCTTGCAACCGATTGCCAGCCATCAGTTACCTGACCCCCAGGTGATCATGCAGCGCGATCGCCGCGCTGATCGCCACCGTAATTGCCGCGTTTACCAGGCGATCATAGACACTGCGCCGAATGTCATTCCTCTCCAGTGCAGTGAGTCGGTCCTCGGCCATTCTCATTCGGCCCGGCTGAGTGGTGCCGACCAGCATGTCCATCTTGGCTTCCAATCGCCCCAGTTTCTCCAGCACGTCACGCTGAAAATCACTGTCGGTGACCCGCAGCACCAGAGGCTGCTTGGACGTGGCATGGGTGTGCCTGCTTAGTAGTTCCTCTTCCAGGTCTGTCATAGGGGGAAAACGTAAAGCGTGTTGGACATGAAGAAAAAGTCATAGGGTGCTACGCACTCCGTCTTCGAGGTCGTGTGCTTCAGACCCCAGACGCTGCCCTTGAACAACACATAGTTCATGCCGGTTGCGGTGACCGTCGCCTTCCAGATATTCCCCGTGTCTAGCGTCCAACTCGACGACGGTAAGTCCAGCGCGCCCGTAATGGTCGGAGCCTCCCCTGTTCCGTAGGCATCGAACTTGATCGGATTCCCCGGCGCGCCGCTGGAAGGCGGCACCAGGCTCTCCCTCCACGCCTCGCCTCGCTTGAACAGGATCTGGTCCCCCGCCGCGAAGGACGAACTGTTCACCTTGGCGATCGTCTTCCACGCCGTCGCCACTGAAAGCCCGTCCTTCGCGTCATCTCCGCTCGTCGCGTCGACATAATAGGTAGTTGCGCCCGCCAGGCTCACCAGGACACACACCAGCGCCCCCACCAATATCCGCGGTATCTTCATTCCTGTGCCTCGGTTGTTGTGATGATTGGTTCGAAGTGGAAACTACACCGTCAGAGAGGTTGTCAATTCGACAATCAACAATGTCCTAGTCCACCGTGTACTTCACTACCACGTTCATCCGATGCAATCCTGCCCCGGTCGAAACTGTGACGTGATTGATCTTCTGCCCCACCGCAATCGCGTCCTTCCCGCTCACCAAGCCCGTAGAAGTCGCTCCGGAAGTCGTGCACGCCAGGTCCGAACTCAAAATGTTTGCCCCGGAAGTCTGCAGGTTGATCGTCGCGCTCCCCCCATCAATCTCGCAGTACACCTCCAGAATATGGAACGCCGCTGCCCGGTTCACATACACCGAGGGCACTTGCAGTGACATCGTTAGAGGATTATTCGGATCGAAGAACGTGTACGTGAACTCCTGCGGCTGCTTCTTCGCCACTTCCATCACGGCCCCCGCGTTCTCTGAAACCGAGAGCTTCCCGTTGGCGTCAAATCCCAGCTTCGATTTGCTGGCCGCTGCTGCCGTCATCGTTCCGTACGATCCTTCCACGCTCCACGGTCCGGCGCCGGTCGACTGGAACGAGTCCGCGATCACTTTGCCCGTAACCGTGAAATCTCCCGTCACCGACTGGCCGGTGCCGCATGCTCCTGAAGCTTCGACGATGGTCGTAGCGTTCCCGCTCGACTGCAGACACTTGTTCCCCGTGAACGTTCCCACGTGCTTGCCATCCACCATGTCGGCATTCGAACCCGCTCCGCCGCCACATCCCGTGCACGTTCCGGTCACCGTCAGGTTTCCATTGATCTTCACATCAGTCTTGAACTCTTTGAGAGATGCCGTCAGCCGCTCTTTCCAGTTCGTGCCATCCCCCACGTTTCCGATGTATTGGGTCAGCGATCCCGGTGCCCCGAAACTGATGCCGACGTCAGAGCGGTCAGACCTCGCTCCCGAGGCATCGTAGCCAATGTACGCGTCGTTCGGGTCGTTGGTTGGCCGCATGGTCGAAGTCGCGATGGTCTTCTGGAAGTTTGAGTCCGACAACGTGATGATGTGTCCGGGACCGGTTCCGAGCGAGGAGAAGTTCAGCCTGCCTTTCAGGTTCAGCTTGCTGCCCGCATCTGCCCAGGGCTTCACCGCCAGAACCGTCGCGTCTTGATCAACCAGTGTGCTCGGCGGATAAGTATTGCCCAAACAGGTGGCCCACAGCGGTGTCCACCCTCCCATTGCAGAACAACCCTGCAGCCCAGTCACCGCGGGCATCAAGGTCCCCTGCTCCGCAACAATACCGCTGTCCACGCTGTCTACGATCGCAGTCGCCGCTGTGAACACATTGCTGGAATCCTGGTTTGAGCCAAGGACCAGGTTCCCTGGCCAGAAGTCCAACAGGGGGAAGTATGTCGGCGTCGCCACGGTGTAGGAAGCCAGTGTGCCCTGCAGGTCCGTGAATGTGCACACTCCGTTCGTGCAGGCGGAGGCGCGGGTTATTCCCGTTGCCACCCCGAAGTTGCCCGTCCCGTTCGGTGCTTGCTCCCGCGCGCTCCCGGTGGGAGCCGCCACCCGCAACAGGTCGAAGGTGCTGGCCCCGGCGATATCCGGTGTGGTCACGGTGATGTTGCCAGTTCCGTTGGTCAAAGCCTTTCCCGCATACAACGGATTCGACGGCCCGTACGTCGCATGCCGTGCCACGATGTAATAACGGTTATCCGTGCTCCCGGTGTTCGCAAACTGCGGAATTATTCCGTTCGGTGCCTCTCCGCCGGTGATCCTTACCCGGTTGCCCTGCATGATCACGCCCGCTTGCCCGATGTTTCCGGCCGGGTTCGGCGTGCATCCCCCAACTTCCTCATACACGTTATCCAGTTCCAGGCCGCCATAGCCGCCGCGCCGCGTGCCCCCGCGAACTCCATACTGGGCATAGCCCTGAATCACACTGTCGGAGATCCGCAACGTATTGCCGCTCTGCCAATCCACCCCGTTGCCCTTGCACTGCATCGAGATGTTCAGATTCTTCAGCCATCCGACTGCATCACCGTTGGTCCCAAACGGCCCGGGAGCGTACACCACTGGGTTGCAAACCGTCGCGTCACAACGAACTCCGTAATTCCCGCTGCCGCCACCCAGCGTGGTGTCCAGACCGTCCAGCAGGAATGCCTCGTCTCCGTCCACCTGCACGTAACTGCTGAAGTAAGCTCCAGTCGGCGCAAGCCGCGTAGATACATTCAAGAGGCGGGTCTTCTGTCCGTTCACTTCAATAAAGGGTTTCTGCCCGCCCACCACCATCGGCCTTCCCCGCGGATTAATGAGGGTGATGTCGGTAAAGCTGCCAACATTCGACGGGTCACCCACAAAAATGCAGGTGTCATTCATGTAGCATTCAAGGATGGAGCCTGAGAAATCTACCGTTATGTTCCCCGAGCGCACTGAAACCCGTGCATACGCCCTGAATTCTCCCGGCGGCACAATCACCTTGCCCGCCTGCGCAGTGCCCGTGGGATTGGTCGGCGTTATGCGAGCGGCAATGAGCGCCTCCTGCAGGCCACTCGAAGCTGAACCAATCGTGTATCCCGCCGGATGAGCATTCGCCGTGGTGAACTGCAACGTCCCTGCTTGCCCATCCCCGTTGCAGGTTCCGCCCGTGACCTTCACCGCTTCGGCAGTACCCATGCCCGCGATGTATACGTAATACTCCGCTTCCGATCCCTTCACCCCGGCTGCGCAGGCAGAGAGGTTCACCGTCTTCGTTCCCGGCGTACTCAGGTCGGTGGACGGCGATTGCGACCAGTTAGAATCTGTCGCGTACTTCACCGCTTGCATTCCTGCCGTAACCCCACCACCCGTCTTGGGCTTGTACTTTCCGCTCGACGCCTCGTACGTGATCACCTGGTTATCGCTCGGCGCCGTCGTATCTACCCCGATGTTCTGGATCGAAGTTGCATTGCCGCTGCTGCCCCCAGACTTGGGCTTGTACTTTCCGCTCGATGCCTCATACGTGATGACCTGGCCGTCGCCGGGCGCAGCTGGATCCAAC
>JBGPJK010000092.1:0-14143 GCA_041485425.1 Terriglobia bacterium
CGTCGTTGCGGTGCAGCTTGCCTGGGCAGACCACGCGCACCGGCGGCCTCTGCTTCTCCATGGTGCGAATCTGCACCGGCGAAGTGTGCGTGCGCAGCAGCAGCCGGTCACGCAGCGGCTTCGACTCCTGCCCCGCAATAAAGATCGTATCCTGCGTATCCCGCGCCGGATGGTTAGGCGGAAAATTCAGCGCCTCGAAATTGTAGTAGTCAGTCTCGATCTCCGGCCCTTCCTCGACCGAGTAGCCGAGGTTGCGGAAGACGGAGACGATCTCGTTCATGGTCTTGATGACAGGATGCTCCGCGCCCACCGGGCGGCGGATGCCGGGAAGAGTGATGTCGACTGCCTCCGCTTGAAAGCGAAACTGTTCGGCGAAGATAAGAGCCTTCTTGGCATCTGCGACCCAGGATTCGTAATCGATTCCCTTGCCTTGCTCACGCAATTTTCGAAGAGTTGCAATGTTCTCGTAGCGATTCTTGGACTCTATGACAGCAGTCTCGACACGCCCCCTAAGATCATTCACGCACATTCCGACTTGCCGTTTGGACCCGCCCGGCGCTGCTTTCAGCCACAGATCGTTAACTTGGGCGAGCACGCCATTCTTGCGCGCCAGCCAGCGGTCACGGAACGTCTTCCACTCGGACTCGCTCGCCGCCGCTTCCTTTTCCAGCGCGGACAGCAGCTCGGCAACGGCCTTCTCCAGCGCCGCCGCCGAATAGTCCGTCAGTTTAGGAACCGTGTACATAGAACTCAAGATTATCCAACGTCAAATACCGCGATCGGGTTCCAGCCGTCCCTACGGGACGGCGCGCTCTTGTGCCGTCACTGGGCTAGTATCGGCCGTCCCTAACGGGACTCTGCAGCCTTGTCATGCTGAGCGAAGCGAAGCATCCCTACCTCAAGCACTCTGCCGGCGATAGTGATTCCTCGCTACGCTCGGAATAACAGACTAAGTGAAACTGCCGGGACGGGCGAGGACGCCCGTCCTCCACCGAATCAAGCTGAGTGCTGAATGCTGATTGCTGGTTTACGCCGCCCCGCCGAGCGCGCCCTTCGCCTGCTCGGCGAGGCTCTTAAAGGCGCCGGGATCCTTCACCGCCAGATCGGCCAGGATCTTGCGATCCAGTTCCACTCCGGCCGTCTTCAAGCCATGGATGAACTGGTTGTAGCTCATCCCGTTCAGCTTGGCGGCGGCGCCGATGCGCACAATCCACAGCGAGCGGTACTGGCGCTTCTTCTGCTTGCGCCCGGAGTAGGCGAACTTCAAGCCGCGCTCGACCGCCTCCTTGGCGGAGCGGTACAGCTTGGATTTTGTGAGGAAATATCCGCTGGCGCGGTCTAAGATTTTTTTCCGCTTGGCGCGGCGTTTGGTTCCGCGTTTTACACGAGGCATGCTCTGCTCCTTTTACTTTCGCATTTACGGCGGCTGGAGGTAGGAGACCGTAGTCTGATCACCTCTTCACACGCCCTTCGAGCCTTGCCGGCTCGGTACTTGGCACCGTACTGAGTTAGTACGGGATCATCCGCTTGATCTTGGGTGTATCGGCATCGCTCACCAGGACAGACTGTCCCAGTTTCTTCTTGCGTTTATGGGGCTTCGAGGTGAGCATGTGGCGCAAGTGCGAATGGCCGCGCATCACCTTCCCGGAGGCTGTCTTCTTGAAGCGCTTGGCGGCGCCTTTATGTGTTTTCAGTTTCGGCATAAGTCCTCAAGTTCAGCAATTAGCAGTTAGCCCGTGAACGCTGTTGCAAACTTCTGGAACAAGCCTGGAATGGCTAAGTGCTAATTGCTAGTTGCTAATTGCTGATCTCCCTACGCCTGGTTGGCGCGCGGCTGCGGTGGCGGCGCCGGTGGCTGCTTCGCTTCCGCCGGCTTAATCTGCTGCTTCTGCTGCTCCACCTTCTTCGGGGCCAGGATCAGGTGCAGCGTGTTGCCTTCCTGGCGTGGCCGGAACTCGACGATCGCCTTCTCCTCTACGTCCTTGATCAGCCGTTCCAGGATCTGTCGTCCCAGGTTGGTGCGCGTCATTTCCCGTCCGCGAAAGAAAATCGTCGCCTTTACCTTGTCTCCGTCGTCCAGAAAGCGCAGCACATGGTTCTTCTTGGTGTCGTAGTCGTGGTCGTCCACATTGATGCGGAACTTCACTTCCTTGACCGTGATCACCTTCTGGTGCTTCTTGGCCTCGCGCTCTTTCTTTTCCTGCTGGTAGAGAAACTTCCCGTAATCCATGATGCGGCAAACGGGTGGAGTCGCAGTGGGCGAAATCTCAACCAGGTCCAGGTTCTTTTCGCGGGCCATTTTGAGCGCTTCGAAGGGAGGCAGAATCCCGATCTGGTTGCCTTCGTCGTCAATCACGCGGATTTCCCGCGCCCGAATGCGGTCGTTCGTGCGGATAAAGCGTTTATCGATACAGGCCTCCGTCAGCTTTCAAGGCAAAAGAGATGGGAAATTATAGCATGGCGGATTGCGGGCTTGGCGTGGGGGCAGGCGAGACGCCCGCCCCACGGCCCACCAGTGCTCCCTTGGTCACTTGCTCGACCCGCGCCCTCAACCACTGATTCGCGTCGTGTTTTTCAGCCAGGCGCAGCTTCAGGTAGTTGTCGGTCAGGGCTTCCGTGTACTCGCCGTCGAAGACATTCAAGGTGATGGCATCAACAGTTTTCCCCACAAACGAGCGCATGAAGGCCAATTTCTTCTGCGCCGCCAGTTCGCGCAGCATGCGATTCCGCTCGCGGGCTACCTGCACCGGAACCTGCTTGCCCATCGTCGCCGCGGGTGTTCCCGGCCGCGCCGAGTAGGTGAACACGTGCAGGTAGGTGAACGGCAACTCTTCCACCAGGCAGCGCGTCGCTTCAAAATCGGCATCGGTTTCGCCGGGGAAGCCCACCATCACATCCGCCCCAATCGCTGCCGTGGGCATGGCTTTCCGAATCTTGAGGATCTTTTCCTGGTAATGCCAGGGCCGGTACTTGCGGTGCATGGCTCGCAGCACGCGGTCGCTGCCGGACTGCATGGGCACGTGCGCGTGTTTGGCGATGCGCGGACACTCGCCCACCAGCCGGATCAGTTCATCGCTCCAGTCCATCGGCTCAACCGAACTGAGACGCAGCTTCTCCAGCGAACTCTGCTCCAAAATCGCCCGCACCAGATCTGCAAAGCGAGTCGGCGTGCTGAAGTCCCGGCCCCATCGCCCCAGATTGATTCCCGAGATGACCACTTCGCGATATCCCGAGGCGACCAGCGCATCCACCTCGCGGATCACTTCCTCCAGATTCAAAGACCGGCTTTGCCCGCGCACATAGGGAATCACGCAGAACGAGCACCGGTTGTCGCAACCGTCCTGCACCTTGAGGTTGGGACGGGTGCGCTCGTTGGCAGCATCGAACACCGGCGCGGCCAGCAGTTCGGTGTGGGCGAAAATGTCGGAAACAAAAACCGGACCTCGGGCGTCGGACCTCGGGCCTCGGGCGTCGGACGTCAGGCTTGCGAGTGAAACAAAACCGTTGGCCCCGAGACTTGAGGGAGCGTCGAGGCCAAGGCTCTGAAGTCCGACGTCTGAGGCCCGAGGTCCGATCTCCGCGATCTCCGCCAACTGATGCTTATGGGAGTTCCCGATCACCTGACTCACCCCGGGCAGGGCAGCGAGTTCTTCCGGCGCGCGCTGCGCGTAGCAGCCGGTGACCACGATCTGGCAGCCGGGATTCTGGCGATGGATGCGGCGGATGGCGGCGCGGGCATCCTGATCCGCCGCCGCCGTCACGGTGCAGGTATTGAGCACCACGATTTCTGCCTCGGCGGGCGCACCGGCGCGCTCCAGTCCGCGCTCCTGGAACTGGCGCTCCAGCGCTGCACCGTCGGCCTGGGTGGCCCGGCAGCCAAAGTTTTCCACGTAGAAACTGGCCACGCTTCTATAGTAACGTAACCCGAGCGCTCCTTCGCTGGAGGCAACCGCGCCGCTCTCGCGGTAATCCAATTGGCGTGTCAGTCGCGGCCCTTCGCGCCTGCGGCCACGCGCCGGTGGTTGAGGTGCTTTATGAAGCGGCGAATCCTGCTGGTCGATGACGATGTTGCTGTCCTGCTGACTCTCAAAGCCGTCCTGGAGATGGAGCAATTCGAGGTGCACACCGCCGTTTCCGCCGCCGAGGCGATGGAGAAACTGCACTCCGGCGTCTACCAGATGGTCATCACCGATGCTCGCATGGAGGCCGAGGATGCCGGTTTCCACGTGATCCGCGAAGCCCGCAAGCAAGCCTACAACCCCGCCACCGCGCTGCTGACCGCCTATCCTCCGCACCAGGGTGACTGGGCAAAGCAGGGGGCACAATCGCTGCTGGTCAAGCCTCTTGGGACGCAGGATCTGGTGCGGCAACTGGAAGCCCGGCTGGTGCGCCATGAGGACGAGAAACAGCTCCTCCGCCCCACGGAGCGGTCCATGGACAGACACGCATCAGGCTGGAATCGGGAAGGCGGGAGGAAGGTCAGCTAGCCCCGCCGATTCGCTGATACCTGCTCAATCCTACTCACGCCGGCCCGGTACAGCTGCCGGCTTCTCTTCAGGCCGTAGCCTCTTGTCGCCGCTGCTGGAAGCATTCCCGGCAAAACACCGGACGTCCCTGCGTCGGCTTGAAGGGTACGGTGGTTTCCTTGCCACACTGCGAACAGACAGTGCGGGTTTCAACCTTGGCAAAGCCGCCGCCACTGCGCGCCGGCGCTGCCCCCAGCACCGACACCCGTTTGGCTTTGCACGCCTTGCACCGCTTGGGTTCGTTCTTGAACTGCTTGTCGTGGAAAAACAACTGTTCCCCGGCCGTGAAGACAAAGTCGGCGCCGCAGTCAATACACTTCAACATCTTGTCCTGGAATTCCATTGAGAGATGCTACCTTCAGCCCAATCCCCGATTGCACCCGTCGCCCCGACGAAGTCTTGTGGCGAGCGAGTACGCGAGGTTTTGCCACACCCCCCTCAAACTACCCTTGGAACTTACCCCTGGATTCGGCCCCACCATGCCCTGCGCGTGGGCATGGACTCCTGCCTATCATGCAAAACTGCGAAGTGCCGATGATGCGTTCCCAAAATGGGACGCCACTGAATAAAGCAATGGGCCGCCACCTGGGAGGCGCGGCCCAAGGATAATTTAGTCCTGTTCTTTGCGTGCTTTCTTGCGGCTGCGCTTACGGGCCAGCGCTTCCTTCACCCGCTTCTTCTCGCCGGGCTTCAGGTAGTAGGAGTGACGCTTGACCTCCTTGATGATGTCTTCCTGTTGCACCTTGCGCTTGAAGCGGCGCAGAGCATTCTCGAGGGACTCTCCCTCTTGGAGTCTGACTTCCGCCAACTGGCTACACCCCCAAACTCGTCCCACTTGGACGGGATAGTTATTGCAAGGTTCTCCCGGCAAGTCAAGAGGTATGTCAGGTTTTTGTACAAGGAACATGCGGCCCCCGGGGTTCGAGGGCCGCAGTTATCCGCTAAAAAAGCAGTTTCAAAGCGACCTGCAGTTGCCGCGGAGCGTAAGCGTCGGTGGCCCGCAGAAAATTCGCAGGCTTCTGGTAATGAGCAGGGAAGTAATTGATTCCAATCTGTTTATCGATCTTGACAAACTGCCCGGCAGCGTCCGTAAAGCCGTCGTCCGTGACCACGACGCGCTGATTGTCGCGATTGAAAAGGTTAAAGGACTCCACCACCAAATCCAGCTTCAAGCGATCGCGGACGTAAAGGCGGCGCGTCAGCCGCATGTCCGTAGTGGCGTAATCAGGTCCGAGGAAGGCATTGCGTCCGGCCCCGGGCAAGCGGTCGTTGCTGTCATTGCCATCCTGGTTCGGATCGCCGAAGACGCGGGCGTCGAGCGGGCGGCCGCTGCCCAGGGTCACCACCCCAGAAATCTTCCAATCGTTGAATATTTTTCCCAGCAGGTCATGTCCCCGGTGAAATGGTTTCGGCTCGGCGATCCAGGAGAACGCGAAACGGTGACGCTGGTCGGTGACGCTGGGACCACGTTCCGCACTGGTGGCGTAGGAATTCTGCACGGTGACGGGACGTCCGGCCACCAGGGCGTCCTGCCCGTCGTCCACCGCGTGGGCGTAGGTGTAGGCCAGGCGGAAATAGAGACCGCCGGTCATGCGCCGCCGCACCGAGACCGTGAGCCCGTGGTACACGCTGGAGGCGGCACTTTCGAATACGTTGATCGCGCCCAACTGCGGAATCGGCCGCACAAGCGGATTGATGCAGGGGGGAAACGGGCAAGTCAGCGTTGGCGAGAACTCCCAGGTGGAAAAAGAAGCCACCTTGTAATAACTGCCCAGAAAATTGCTATCGCCGGAGTCGTACACGGGATACGCCACATCCACCGGAGGTGGCAGGTTCAGGTCACGGGCGCGAATCAGGTCCACGCCGTGCACGTACATATAGGAGACGCTCACGGCGAGCCGGTTTGCGACTTCGCGCTCCAGGCTCAAGCTGGCCTGTTGCACTTTGGGCGTCTTGAAATCATGGGCGAACGCCGCCACTTCAGTGTTCAGGAAACCGCTGAGACTCGTCGGCGGAGCACAGAAGCTCCCCATTTGCGGACAATTCACCAGCGGGTTGGGGTACTGCGGAAAAATCTGATGATCGTAAAAATGGGCGTTATCCAGAATCAGATTGCTAGCCGCCAGGCCATTGTCACTCGCCACCGACGAAGTGTAGATCTGGGGAATGCGGGTGTAGAAAAGCCCGTATCCCCCGCGGATGACCAGCGGCCGCTGATCGCCGATCGAGTACGCGAAGCCGACGCGCGGGGCAAAGTTGTTGGTATCCATGGGAGCCTTGCCGGAATCCGGCCACAGCGGGTTCGAGACCAGACCCTTCGTGCTGAAGGTCTGCAGGTCGTAGCGCACTCCCAGGCTGAGGCCCAGCCGGTTGGTGACGCGAATCGTGTCCTGCACGAACCCGGCGTACTCGTTGGTGTCAGGATGGGTGACCACCGACCCGAAGTTCTGGATGTAGTAGCGGGGTACACCGTGGGCATAAGCTCGCAGCGGCGTGGTCTCCATGCCTCCAACCATCGGTTCAAAGGTAAACGGGTTCACTTTGATGTCATCGAAGATGTATTCGCCGCCGAGCAGCGAGGGGAAGAAATTGTTGATCCGGGTCACCAGCACGTCGCCGCCAAGTTTCCAGGAATGGCGTCCGCCCTGCAGGCTGAGAGTTTCGGTCAGGTGCAGCCGGTGTTCGCGGGTCCGCCGCGGCAGGATGCTCGAGCGGCCAAAGCCATCAATGATGCTGCTGATCTTGGTCAGCGCTGCTGACGAGTTGCTGCTCGATTCCTGCAGATCGCGCGAAAACTGTGCCCTCAGATGGCTGACCAACCGCCAGGAGAGACTGCTGGTCAGGGACAGGGAAGCGCTTTCGGTGGCAACCGTCTCTTGGCCGTTGTCGCTGATGGCGTAAGTAGTAATCGGGCTGGCTGGATCAAAGAACACGTTGTTCTGCCCGTAGTAGCGCGACGTGTTCAACCGGGCCGAGAGATAATTTCGCGGGCTGAGCGACACGTCCACCTTGAGGAAGCCGGTGTTCCCCAGCAAGGCGGACTGGTATTGGCCGCCCAGCGCGGAGAGTTGGTCGGCCGCGGCGAACACCAGCGCCTTGTCGCTGTCCTCGTAGTCGCCGTGGTAGAGCGGTTCCTGGCCCTTTTGTGGCACCACCGTGGAAGCCCCGTTATCAAACCGCACCACCGTGGGCACGTGGAAGATGTGCTGATCGAATCCGGCAAAGAAAAATGCCCGGTTGCGCCGGATGGGGCCGCCCAGGGTAAACCCGAACTGCTGCTGGCGATCGTTGGGCTTGACGTCGGTAAAGGCATGCTGCGCGTTGAGCGCGCTGTCACGCAGAAAATAAAAACTGGTACCGTGCACCTGGTTGGAACCGGACTTGGTGACCACGTTGACCACCGCGCCACCGGCCCGTCCCAGTTCGACGCCGTAGGTATTCGAGGAGACACGGAACTCCTGCACCACCTCATTGCTGAACTGGTAGGGCGCGCGGTAACGTCCGCGGGCCTGGGAGAAGAAGGCGTTGTTATTGTCGGCGCCATCCACCAGGTAGCTGGACTGGTAGCCACGAATCCCGCCAAACGCCAGGTCGCCGTTCGATCCCGAGGTTAACCCGCGCGGGTCCGTCGTCACCCCCGGGGTCAGCAGCGCCAGGTCGGTGAACCGTCGCCCGTTGAGCGGCAGTTCGTTGATGGCGCGTTCGTCGAGCAGCGCAGAGACCGCGCTGGGCTGGGTCTCCACCAGTTGCGGCGCGCCCGAGACGGTTACGGTTTCTTTCACTCCTGCGATGGCGAGCCCGAACCACAATTCCGTGGTGCCGCCGACCTCCACCTGGATTTGTGGGGTCACCTGCGGTGACATGCCTCGCGCTTCCGCCCGGGCGGAGTAATCCCCGGGCGGAAGCAGTTCGATCGCGAACCGGCCCTGGCTGTCCGTCGCGGTGCTGTAACGCAGACCCGTGGCCGAGTTCACCACCACGATACTTGCCCACTCCACCACTCCCCCGGAAGCGTCGGTTACGGTTCCGCGGATAGCTCCAGCGGAGGCGTCCTGCCCCAGCGCCGTAGTTGCCAGCAATCCCAGCAGCACACAACCGACCGCCACCAAACCAACCGGCGTCATCCCGAATCCCGGCTTTAGCCGGGTGAGGGACCTCGCGCGTACCAGCAACCGGCCGGGGAGTGAAAATTGAGGCTGAAAGGGGAAAGAGGAGAAATTGCCAAAGCAGCGCGACATAGGACCTCACCTGGGTAGGAATTGGGTGAGTCCAGACGCGACGGGGGACAACTTGCCTGTATATCATCGTTGGGTACGCCAGTCTGTGCTGGGGGAACGTTCTTTTGTGGAAATCTTTCCCGTCTTGGGACAAGCGGCCAGCGCTTGGGTAATGGGGGCATAGCGTGGAGATTGGACCTATGACAACCTTTTCGCGTGGCAGGCGAACGTCAGCATTGACTGGGCGTTTAGGGGGCTCGCTGAGACGCTTTCCACACCGGTGGCACTTGAACCGCTGAATGCGATGCTTACCGGCGACGGGATTCCAACCCGCGACCAGCCGATTAGTAATCGGCTGCTCTATGCTCCTGAGCTACGCCGCCTTGTTCACTTCTTCCTTCCCTTTTTGGCTGCATTGGGATCGGCCAGCGCAGCCAGCCTTAGGGGGATAGCCGGAATATCCTGCTCAATCGCTTTGGATAGGGCTCGGATTGTGAAGTCCCGCAAGGTCATACCGTGCAATGCCGCACAGGCTTTCGCTCGCCTTACCAGCTCCTCCGGCAGGTCGCGGAGATTGATAGTTTTTGTATCCATGTCGATATATGTATCATCTGTATCATATGATGTCAAGAGCATTTTAGAGCGAACGTACTTCCAACCCTGACAAACAGGGTGTTATGGTGCAGGTACGCAAGGAGGAAACAATGCCCGAGGAAATCAGAGCCGGGACGAACCTGTCCAGCATACTCACCGGGGCAGCGCGAAACAGTTGGATTGCCTTAAACGAGGATCAATCCAAGGTGGTTGGCCGTGGGGAAACTCTGGAGCAGGCGGTCAAGGAAGCGCAAAAAAATGGAGTGGACGATCCAATCGTAGTCTGGGCTCCCAGAACATGGCAGCCGTCAGTGCACTCGTGGGTCATCCAACGGGGAGGATGCTAGATGAAAAAGCAATACAGCTCGTTCCCGCTGGATGAACAAAATCCAGCCTTCCCAGACGAGAAAGAAATGTTCTGGCCGACCCTCATGGTGCGGCTAGGCAAATCGCACCGGCAGACCCCGAGATTCCCGGCAGTAGTGGACTCTGGGTCTCCTTGGTGCATTTTCAAAGCTGATCTTGGCAGGCTTCTGGGGATTGACGTCTATGCCGGAAAGAAATACAGGATGGGGGGGGTCGTCTCAGGGATAACGCAGCCGATCTACTTTCACAGAGTTCAGCTCTATGTGGAGATGGACTGGACAATAGACGTGACAGCGGCCTTCACGGAGAAACTCAGCGTCACTGGAATCCTGGGGCGTAGCGGGTTTTTCGACAATTTCCAGGTCTACTTCGACCACTCGCTTGCCCCGCCAGTACTGCAAATAGACCACATCAAAAAACCTAACTAGCCGTATCCACGCTAAAGCACCACTACCAGCGCTTGCACTTAGCTCGATTTAATCCCCTGGGTGCAGTTTCTGGTTGACCAGTTCTTCCACTTGCCGTAGCACTTCATCCTCCGACAGACCGGTGGAATCGAGAATCAGCGCGTCCGGGGCGGGCGCCAGCGGAGATGCCGCCCGGGTGCGGTCACGCCGGTCGCGTTCGCGCAGTTCGGCGGCCGTGGCTTCGGCCGCTCTTCCCTTGAGCTGCTGTTGCTGCAAACGGCGTTGCTCGCGCACCACCGGGTCGGCGTCAAGAAACACTTTTACGTCGGCGTCAGGAAAAACCTTGGTCCCGATGTCGCGGCCTTCCATCACCACGCCCCCACCCACGCCCATGGCCTGTTGCCGGGCTACCATCCACTCCCTCACCCGGGGATGCACCGACACCCGCGACGCCGCCTCGGTTACGTCGATCTCCCGCACTCGCTGGGTCACATCGCGTCCGTCGAGCAGCACCCGGTTGCCACCCAGGCTGGGTTCGAGCGCGATCCGCGAGTCTTGGGCCAGCTTGAACAGCGCCCCCTCCTCATCGAACGACACATCCCACTCGATCGCCTTGAGCGCCAGCGCCCGATACATGGCGCCGCTCTCCAGGTTCACGTATCCCAGCTTGCGCGCCAACCGCGAGGCAATGGTGCTCTTTCCGGCGCCGGCGGGACCGTCGATCGCGATGATGAGTTTGCGTTGGGGGCCTTCGGTCATCGGGGGAGGTAATAATTGTACACGCTGGAAAACGGCATCGTCTGAACCAGACCGGCGGCGTGGACCGCGGCATTCACCAGTTCACCGCTTCACGGCTTGCGGACGGCGGGAATTGGGAGCAACCGCTTCCCTCGGCGGCGTGATCTGCACCAGCGACCGCGCGCCCACTCGCAGGAAATTCAACTCGCGGGCGGCCAACAAGGCGTTCATGGCTTCCTTCACCCGCGAGCGCGCGACGAAGTTGCCGAAAAACGTTTCCACTTCCTGCTGGTCGGCCGCAATCGCACACTCCAGGTACTTGGAAAGCAGCCCCGAAAGCGCTTCTCCCACGGAAAGACCGACGCCCTCGCGCACCGCGTCGGGCGCCCAGCGGTAAAGCACATCCCAGAACGCCCCTTCCCCCGGGTTGTAATCCACCCGCGTGATGCGCAGCCTCGACCACAATTCGCCCAGCGCGTGATCCAGAGCCACGAACGATACGCTGCCGCCCAGGGCCTCGCGCATTTTCTGCTTGGAGATGGGACCCTCACGGCGAATCAGCTCCAGCGCGTCGCAAGCCAACTGCGAATACTCCGAGTGCGGTTTCGGCCTGGGTGCCTGCTTGGGATTGCGCTCTCCCACCAGAGCATAGAAATAAGGAAAGATCGATCCCGCCACCAGGAAGGCGTTGTTCTCGTCGAACCGGTTGGCCTCGTAGGCGGCATGTTCGCGCAGCAGGCGGACCATAAGATCGGTGGCTTCCTGCGCCCGCGGATCGGCGAAGGCGTGCTGCAAGGTGGGCAATCGTTCGTCTGACCCAGCCCAGGCGCCGATGAAAGTCGGCACCAGCACGGGTGGGCGCAGCGGATACATCAGGCAGAAGCCGACCGACTCGATGAAGGCGCGGGCATCCTCCAGGGTGCGCACGGGCGGCCCCTTGAGATGCCACTTCTCGCGCCGAAGCTGGTCGAGTTCCTGATCGGTCATAAGAACCAGCAATTAGCAACTAGCAATTAGCCATTAGAACACGAGCACTCAGCATTCAGCACTCGGCATTCAGCCAGCAAAGGCCCCTGGTGGGGACGGCAATGCACTTTAGCGACTGAATGCTGACTGCTGAATGCTGACTGCTTCTTTCAGATGCGCTTGAACGCCTTCTGAATGTCCTTCATTGAGTATCGCAGCACCACTGGTCTCCCGTGGGGGCAGGACATGGGGCACTCGGTCTTCGCCAGCTCCGCCAGCAGCCACTCCATTTTGTTCTGCTCCAGCGGCATGTTGACCTTGATGGCGGCGTGGCAGGCAATGGAGGCCGCAATGCGGGCGCGAACTTTTTCCAGGTTCACGGTCTGCTCTTCGTGGGAAAGCTGGTCGAGCAGGTCGTGCAGCATGTGTTCGACCTGCGTGGCTTCGATCCCGGCGGGAGCAAGCTTCACGGCAATGCTGCGGGAGCCGAAGGGCTCCGCCTCGAAGCCGTTCTTGGCGAGTTCGTCGGAGATCTCGGCAAAAACGGCCTGCTGGGCGGGTGTGAGTTCAATCACCAGCGGCATCAGCAGGCGCTGGCTCTCGACTTTCTGCGCCGCGCGCTGCTTGAGAACTTTTTCGAAGAGCACACGCTCGTGGGCCACGTGCTGGTCCACGATCCACAAGCCTTCCTGGTTGACCGCCAGGATGAAGGATTCGCGAATCTGCCCCAACGGCTTGAGCGACGCGAGCGACGGCGCCAGGTCACTGGGAGCTTCGGGTTCCTCGGGAACGGGCGGCGTGCAGCCGTCGCCGGAGACGGCTTGCGGCGCGCGCACCAGAGACAGAGCGGCATTGCCTTCGATCGCGATCCCGCCGGCAAATTGAAAACGCTCGTTGATCGGCGGCGGCGCCGGGGCTTGCAAGGTGAAATCCTGCGGCGCCGCGGGAGCGTAGAGTGTGCGCCACCCGCCTGTGGCATCGGGCGTGCGCGCCCCCGGAGTGAGCGCAGGGTTCGCCGTAGCATGCGCGTGGATTTCGCTGGCAAACTGCGGCACCGGGCGTGCCTTCATCAAAGCCGCGCGTACCGAGTCGCGCACGAAATCGTGCATTACCGTCTGCTGGCGGAAGCGTACCTCCGTCTTCGAGGGATGGACATTGACGTCCACCTCGCCCGCGGGCAACTCCAGAAACAGCAGCACCACGGGATAGACGGTCGGCGGCAGGATGTTGCGGTACGCCTCGGTGAGCCCATGCTGGATGAGGCGGTCGCGGATCAGGCGTCCGTTGACGAAGACGAAAATCGAATTGCGGTTCAGCTTCTGGATCTCGGGCTTGGAGACGAAGCCGTGCACCCGCATTTCGCCGGGATCCCTGGGCGGGGCATCCTGCTCTTCTTCCTGTCTTCGCCATGGCGGTGGCTGCGGCAAGCCGATTCGCTCCAGCGGCTGCACGGCGGCAACCGGAATCAGTTGGTCAAGGGTTTCTTTTCCGAATACCTGGTAAACCCGCTCGCTGTAGCCCGCAACCGGCGGCGCAACCAGCATGGCGTTCGTGGCCGAGTGCAATTCGAAGTGCTTGTCGGGATGCGCCAGCGCGTAGTGCGTGACCAGCGAAGCGATGTGGGAAAGCTCGGTGGACTCCGCCTTCAGAAACTTCTTGCGCGCGGGCGTATTGAAAAAAAGGTCGCGGATAGTGACCGAAGTCCCCGACGGCAGGCCGGCTTCTTCCACCTTGAAGATCTTGCCGCCATTGATCTCGACGATCGTCCCCGAATCTTCCTCGGGAGCCCGCGTTTCCAGGCGCAACCGCGCCACCGAAGCAATCGACGGCAGGGCCTCGCCGCGGAATCCCAGAGTGGCCACACTCAGCAGGTCTTCCGCATTCTTGATTTTCGAAGTGGCATGCCGCTCGAACGCCAGCAGGGCATCGTCGCGCACCATGCCGCAGCCGTTGTCGGTAATCTGGATAAGTTTCTTGCCCCCGGCCTCGACCTGAATGCGGATACGAGTGGAGCCGGCGTCCAGCGCGTTTTCCAGAAGCTCTTTCACCACCGAAGCCGGCCGCTCCACCACCTCGCCGGCGGCGATCTTGTTGGCAACGTGCTCGGGAAGGACGTGGATGCGGCCCATGGGTTCCATGCCAGTTTACCGCCTTGGCATTCCGAGCGATAGGGATGCCTCCCCTTCGCCCTGCTCAGGGTAAGCATGACAACTGTGCGTATATTTTCGTAAATTGTCATTCCGAGCGAAGCGAGGAATCCCTATTCCCGGCAAGAGTGTATGGCGTGAGCCCCGAGCAGTCCCGGTGGCAATAGGGATGCTTCGCTCAG
>JBGPJK010000093.1:0-14030 GCA_041485425.1 Terriglobia bacterium
AATGCAAGGATCACTGGTACGACTCACCCGATGGCCACTACGGACGTCCCGCCGCCTTCTATCAACAGCTGCAAGACCTGAACCTGGGTGAAGTCTGGCAGAAGGTGACCGCTCCGGTGCTGGTGATCCGCGGCACCCAGGACAACATCATGAGCCGCACCGACGCTGAAGCCATCGTGCGTATCGTCAACCAGGTCCACCCGGACCACGCCCGCTATCTCCAGATCGAGGGCCTGACCCACGACTTCAACATCGACGGCAAGTTCTACGATGGCCTGTTGCCGACGGTGCTCAACTGGATGAAGGAGCAACTGGCAGCGAAGTGAGGACCCGCGCCGCTGCTATAGCTCGCTTCCAGTTTTCCGTTACCCCAGGCGGCCGCGCACCCGATCTGTACTTCAACCTGCCCGTATACAATGACCATCTGCCGGAGAACTTCGAGAAGGAGAGCGGCTTCGCCCTTTCCGATTCAACATGTCTGCCATGGTGAGATCACGGGACAAACGAGGGCGCACCGGGCGCGAGCTTTCCGCCGAAAGCAAAGCCGCAATCCATCACCAACGCAATCTTGCGATTTGCCTGGGGATGGCCGTCGTCACATTCGCACTTTACCTTCCCGTCAGCGGCCATCCTTTTATCAACTACGACGACGACAACTACGTCACCAAGAACCCGCACGTGCAGGCGGGCCTGGCTTGGACAACCGTAACCTGGGCGTTGACTTCGACCGAGCACGATAACTGGCACCCGCTGACCTGGTACTCCCACGCTCTCGACTTTCAACTTTATGGCCCGGATCCCGACGGCCATCATGTCACCAACGTGCTGCTCCATGTGCTCAACGTCGCACTGCTGTTTTTCTTGCTGGTGCGCGCAACCGGCGGCACCGGACGCAGCTTGTTGGTGGCGGCTTTGTTTGCGCTTCATCCTTTTAATGTGGAATCGGTAGCGTGGGTCGCGGAGCGGAAGAACGTCTTGAGCACGCTGTTCTTGTTGCTCACTCTGGGCGCGTACGGCTGGTATGCACGTCAGCCCGGCGTTAGGCGTTACCTGGTTGTAGCCGCGCTGTTTTTGGCGGGACTGGCTTCCAAGCCCATGGTTATCACGCTGCCCTGCGTCCTCCTGCTGCTTGACTTCTGGCCGCTGGAACGGATCCAGGGTTGGGGCCAGGGCGCCACCCAGAACCTCGTCGGAAGCAAAGATCAAAGGCTCCCCAAACGTCGAAGCGCTGAAGCTGCATTTCCTGTACCGCAGCAACCCTTCTTGCGGCTGGCGCTGGAAAAGCTGCCGCTCCTGGTGCTGTCTGCCGCAGATGGCGCCATTACCCTTTTCGCGCAGCACACCGGCGGCGCCATGCGCTTGGCGCTTTCGCCCGGGGTGCGTCTGGAAAACGCCATTTATGCCTATGCGATGTACGTGTGGAAGGCATTCTGGCCGGTGGGGCTGGCGCCCTTTTATCCCCACCCCGGCGCCACGCTCGCCCGGTGGCAACTGGGTGGGGCTACGCTTTTCCTCATCGGGGTGAGTGTGCTGGTATGGCAAGAGCGTTTCACGCGCCGCTATCTGGTGACCGGCTGGCTGTGGTTTCTCGGCACACTCGTCCCCGTGATTGGGTTGGTCCAGGTCGGCGAGCAGGCGATGGCCGACCGCTATGCGTATGTTCCGCTGATCGGAATTTTCCTGATGCTGGCCTTTGGTGCTGCTGATTTGGCGGACCGCCAACCACTCAGTTTCCCCGCGCGCATGGCAACGGCCGCAACTATCCTGGCTTTCTTGTCATTCCTCACCTGGCGCCAGATCGGCTACTGGAACAGCAGCTACGAACTCTGGTCGCACACCGTGGATGTCACCAGGGATAATTACATCGCCGAGGACAACCTGGGCGGCGCGCTGTTGGTGCTGGGCCGAGCCGAGGAGGCCTTACCTCACTTCCAAAATGCCGCCAGGATTAACCCTCGGGACCCGACCAGTCATTTGGATACGGCCGCCGTGCTGGCGCAGTCCGGCCGCCCCCAGGAGGCGATCGAGGCCTACCAGAACGCTATGCCGCTGGTTACCGATCCGAGGATCACGCCCATCGTCTACGAGAATGTCGGCCTCCTGTATGCCAACCTGGGGAACTACGCCAAAGCGCGTGAGAGCTACCAGCAGGCGCTGCAAATCGACCCAGAGCGGACCAGCGCCCGCACTGCGCTGGTGAATCTGGATCTGACCGAAGCGATGAAGACTGTCTCGGAACATCCCACCGCGGAAGGCTACCTGCGGGTAGGCCGGCTGCTGCAGCAAGCCGGCCACGTTTTGGAAGCCAGCACCGCTTACACCCAGGCACTCAAGCTCGACCCGGGACTGGGAGACGCCCGGAAAGCCCTGGACGCCTTGAAGACGGGCAACCCCTAAGAATCAGGATCACGAAATTGCAATTGCTTCCGAAGGCCGCTTGGGTGGACTTATTTCCGCTGCTCGATAACTGCAAAATATCGTGCAGATTATGCAAGGTTTTGCATCTTGACAGGAACCTCGGAACAGACGAGAATTCGCAGCCGCCGGCCGCTTCGACCCACTACTAACACCTCTCCAAAGTCGTTGGTGCGGGGTACCTCAGAAGAACTGCCGGGAAACAGCACCGCCCGCTGTCAAACACGCGTGATTTCTCGAAGGAGGAAATATGGAAAGTTCTGTCTCCAGCCGTCGTCATGGGTTCTCTTGGGTCGCGGCTTCCGTAACGATGGCCCTGTTTCTGTTGTGCTTCGTCGCTACTGGAGTCGCTCAGAAAAATCTGCTGTACATCGATGGCAACGTCGGACTATGCCCCACCTGCGTCGCCAACCGCAACCTCATTCTGGCGTTCGTCAACGACGGCACCGGAAAATTAACGCCGCTGAAGGGTCAGCCCTTCAAGACCGGCGGAACCGGTATCTACCAGGCGGCCCCGGGTCTGCCTTTCGACGCCGACAATCAGCTCATTATCAACCCTGAGGGTACGTTGCTGTTCGCCGTCAATATGCATTCCAACAACATTGCGGCATTCAACATCAACTCCGACGGAAGCCTGACGGCAGTGACCGGATCTCCTTTTGCTTCGAATGGCCCGCAACCCGCTGCCCTGGGTCTGCTCGATAACGTTCTTACCGGCGGCGGCAGCATCCTCATGGTTGCCAACGCGGACAACGATCCCGGTCAGACGCAGACGGCGCCGAACTTTTCCAGCTTCATGGTGACCTCGAGCGGCAATCTGACGCTGAATTCCGGCGCCACCATCACCCTGCCGACCGGGTCTTCGCCCGCCCAGGTACTGGTGAACCAGAAGGCCAAGCTGATGTTCGGGTTGCAGCTTTTGGGCACCAACAATCAGGGAGTGCTCGGCTCGTATCGCATCAAGTTGGATGGGTCCATGAACCTGATCAACTCGCTCACTCCACCGGGAGGCACGCAGTTCCTCGGAGAAGTCCAACATCCCGTCCAGCTCGCTCTGTACGTCGGGCTGCCGGATGTTTCCCAGATCGGCGTGTACCAGTTCGGCATCGCGAACGGACAAGTCTTCTTCAAGCGCGCGGTGAACAATCCGGGCATCCTGCCTTGCTGGCTCGCCATCAACAAAGCGGGGACACATCTGTACAGCTCCGAAACCGGATCGGGTACGGTGACGGTGTACGACCTCACCCACTTCTTGACGCCCCTGCAAATACAACACTTCACGCTGGCTGCGGGAGGCAGCTTCGGCCCAACCAACCTTGCCTTGGATCCGACTGAAAAGTTCCTGTACGTGCTGACCGGGAGCACACTCCATGTCTTGAGTGTGGCAAGCGACGGAACCGTCACCGAAACCGTAACTCCAAGACCGCTGGGGGTACCGCCAGGGACGGTTCCCGCAGGTCTGGCCACGCTATTGAAATAAGGAATGCGTTCTGCGTCCGGGGAAAGCACCTGCACCCGGGGACGGCTACGGTACGGCCCGGCGGTCTCGGTCCCAGATGTTCTGGGACCGAGGCTCCCTCCGGTATGTGGCCCAATCTCCCGGATACCTGCAGAAGACTCTCGAACCGTCCCTGTACAGCGGGCCCCTCAGGGCTGGCAGGCTACCGCTTGGCCGCTCTTTTCGAATAGCCGCAAGTAGGCCATATAAGCCACGATCGCGAGATTCACGATCAGGGTCGCCGCGCGTATGCTGGTCGGCTGGTGAATCAGGTCATATAACTCAAACGGCACGTACACGGCTCCTGCAATCAGCGCGAACCACTCCGCCCAGGCCCGGGCTCTCCACAAGCCGTAGGCCTCGATGAAGCGCATCATGGAATAGACCGCCGCAAGAGCGCCAATCAGCAGCAGCTTCGCGTCGGTCACACCGTCTGCCCACTGCAGGAACACCTGGGCGTAATGTTTCTCCGGATTGATGTGCAGCAGTTCCAGCAGCCTGTCGGCGACGCCCCAGACATTTCGATGGACCAGCGAAAGCACGCCGAAGCCGGCCAGCAGCACCACCACGCCCTTGGTCAGCTCGAACGAGGCCACCGCCCGCAGCGCCTCGAGACGGCCGCGTGGCACTCCTCCGCCGGATTGCGTCGCTGTTCTCATCCCCAAACTACGCCCCGGGCTGAACCTCGGGAACCGGCGCTCTGCTCGCGTTCATGGACCGGGTGCGCGCACACTGGCGCGAAGCTCCTCCACGATCTCGAGGGCGGCTTTGCGCGCGGCCTCGTTCTGGGTCACGTCGAAGGAGATGGCACCCACGCGCGCGTGTCCGCCGCCGCCGTAGCGTTCGCAAATCTTGGCGAGATTCACCCGGGGTTCGGTATTCGCCCACGGATTTGACCCGACGGAAACCTTGACCCGGAAGGTGCTCTTGCTCAGGCCGACGCTGTATATCGACTCGGGATGCAGGTAGTACGGGATGAACTTGTTGTAGCCCTCGAGATCCTGGTCGGTGACGTCGAAGTAGATGGTGCCGTCTTTCGCTTTCGTGCGCTCCCGCAGGAGCGTAATAGAGCGCTCGTGTCGTTCCAGCAAAAGCGGCAACATCGAAGCTACGAATGGTTCTTCCAGAATCTGCGGGAGTGGCTTGGTGGCCAGCAGCGGAATCAGCCGGGGAACGAAGTTGTGGTCTTTGGCCGACTCGATCACCATGGTCAACTTCATGGCCGGTGCCTTCATTTCCACCGCGGTGCGGGCATTGGCATACAGCGCCCCGTCGATGATGTCGGTCCAGTGGACCAGGTCCGCGACCGGCGTGGGGTCGAAACCGAAGCGATCTTCGGCCACGCTGGCAATGAAGCTGGTGCAGGACTTGAAATCAGGATCGTAGAATTTGCGGTTGCTCTGATCCTGCTCGAAGTGGGCGGCGTCCGCCGGCGTCAGGAACGCGCTCTCGTGGTGGTCGAACCACCAGGTAATTTTCGGCGAACTGGAATACTTGAAGTCGACGATGGCATTCTCGTCGCCGTCAAAATGGGTCTCGTCGAAAAGAGCGCCGGCGCGGTGCAGCAACCCGGAGAAGACAAACTCGACATCGTTGCGAATCCGTTCCCGGTAAAAGCGGGAAAACAGCGCCGCCGAGGACGCCCCGTCGAAGCACCGGTCGTGATAGAAGACCCGAACTCTCAAGTGATTTTCCCTTCGTGGTCTTGCGTCCCGCGGCTGGCTGACCACAATGCGGGCGCAAACCAAAAGTAAATAGGATTGCTGTCCAGAGAGGTTCTGTCAAGCGGGTGGGTTCCGCGGAACCGGTTGGGGGAATCCCTTGGCCACCTTAGGAGATACTGCCGGGTTAGGTTTCCTTTCGAGGACTGAGGAGAAGCAAAATCAGGCCGAGCAAAACGATTGCAACAGGGAAACCGTATCGCGCCACCGTCTGCGGATTAATCCACCCGCCTTCGGCACCGATTCTTATGATGCCGGCGATGACCAGAACTGCTCCAAAAATGCGGATGATCACCTGCAGAGCCGGCAGCAGTCCCAAGAACGCTCTTGGCAGCATACCCGCTGCCACAATCCTCTCCGCGAGAGACTTGAATGTTAGCAAGCCTGCCGCGACGCCACCTAGGACGAGCAGAAACAAATATGGCGCGAGGTCTGCAAACATTCTATACACCGTAACGGTTTATCCGCTTAGCGCAGGAGTAGGCGTCGTACCAAGACCAAAGATATGGCAGCACGAGCCAGCAGGTAAACAAGACAAAAAGCCCCTTGCCAAAATGGCCGTTATAAAACTGGCCCGCTCCCGGGAAAATGATCGCCAACAGAAGGGCGACCCCGGGATTCTTTATCTCCCGATACAGCCCCGGAAGGGGTCCCTGCTGTGTCTGCACGTTCTGTATCACGATGGTGGGTTGGCTCCCAGCACCGCTGGGGACCTGAGGCCCCTGAACCACGACGCCCCCGGGCGCCTGCGGTACGAGTGGTCTGGAGAGATCAGCTTGACAATGCTTGCATCGGATCGCCTCTCTCAGTATCTGCTCTCCGCAGTAGGGGCAGCGTTTGGTGGCGTCAGCGGCTTCGATGACCGCTGGAACTGATGGGGAACCAGCTATGCCCGCTGTAGGCGAGGCAGAACGTGGTGTGGGCGTGCCGCAAGTATTGCAGGCAGCCGCTGCTTCCACCACTTGGGCACCACAAGTTGCACAAAACATGGAATCCACCTCCACTCTCAACCGTCGCGACCTCGGGGGAGGCAAAAAACGCACGTTGAATTTACATGACGGGCCCCAAGAATGCCAGCGTCACATTCCTGTCCACGTACGACTGCCCCTAACTAGCGTTGGCCTGCTTCTCGGCCAGGTCCCCAATTACCGGCAACTTGAACATCTGGCCCTGGTTGGCTTTGAGCAGAAGAACAATCCAGAGGATGAACAATCCCAGTCCGACAGCCAAGTGCAGGGGTACGGTTATAAAGATCAAGAGTGGAAGAATCGCCGTAAAGATGCCGCTGAGAATCGAAAGAGCGATCCCGAGAACAAACGCGGCGGCGCAATAAAAGATGGCCTGGAACGAGTGGAAGCGGACGAAGCGGTTCTTGTTGTACGGCTCTTGCACGAGGAAAATGATCGCCGGAATTAGGAGATAGGCGAGCATGCCAGCCACATTGTCGGTCATACCACCAGTGGTGCCCTGGGCACCCCTGCCTGCCGGTACCTTGGCACTGCACGCCGGACACATGGTCGAGCCGTCTGGTATCTGTGTTCCGCATCCGCTGCAAAAAGCCATATATCCCCCTAAGCAAAGGTTTTCAAAGCCACATCACCGCAACGTCAACTAGCACCAGTCCATCGGAAAGGGCCGCCGCCAGATCCACACCAACACGCCGCGAAACTTATCAGAATTCATCGGCTCAAGCAAACGGAATTTGCAGTGGCCCATTAGGCGGGCAGGATTTTGTCATCGGCCCTACACCACGCGCCGCGAGCTGTTCTTCTTACGGCACTGTTCACATACCCCGTAAATCTGGAAGCTGTGGCGGGTGGTGGCGTAGTGGTGTTTGCGTCCGATCTCCCGCTCCAGCCGCTCCACTTCCGCAGAAAAGAATTCCACCGAACTGCCGCACTCGGTGCAAACCATGTGGTGGTGGCTGCGGCGGTTGTACTGGTGTTCGTAGCGGGCGATGCCGTCGTGAAAGGCAACTCCGCTGGCCAATCCGCACTCGGCCAGCAGCTTGAGTGTGCGATAGACCGTGGTGAAGCCGATCCGGGCATCCTTTTTCTTCACCAGGCGGTGCAACTCGTCGGTGGAGAGGTGTTCGCGAGTTTCCAGAAAGGTGCGCAGGATGATATCGCGCTGCGCCGTATGTTTCAGGCCCACTCTTTTCAGGTGACGGTGGAGGATTTCCTCCGCCTCGCGGATCATTTCGCGGGAGATGATGGGCTGATCGTCAATGCGTTTTTGCAACATGGGTCTGTCAGACGTAGCGCAAGAGCATCATACTGGCCTTTGGGAGAGCCGCCAACCATCTCAGACGGCAGACCCGCGCTATTTGTCTTCCGCGACCTGACACCCTAGAATCAAAACTCCGTCATGGCCACTACCACAACTCCAGTTTCTTCTACCCGCAAGCATTTTCGGTTCTGGCGTGTCTTTGCTTTCTTCCTGGGCGTGCTCTTACTCGTCGTCTTGGGCGTAGCCGCCTGGTTCTATTCCATCGCGCACTCCGCCCTGCCCCAACTGGACGGCACGCTGCGGCTTCCCGGGCTTTCGGCGCGAGTCACGGTCATGCGCGATGCCCACGGAGTCCCCACAATCGAAGCAGCCAGCCTGGAGGACCTCTTCTTTACCCAAGGCTACGTCACCGCACAGGACCGGCTGTGGCAGATGGACACGATGCGGCGCTTCGCAGCCGGGGAACTTTCTGAAATCCTGGGAGACGAGTTCGTCAAGCATGATCGCGAGCAGCGCATCCTGGGCATGCTCGTGGCGGCGCGCAAAATCGTGGAGGTCGCCTCGCCCCAGGATCGTTCGCGCTTTGAGGCTTACGCGCGCGGCGTAAACGCCTACATCGAGTCTCACCACGACCGCCTGCCGATTGAGTTCCGCATCTTGCATTACACGCCACGTCCATGGACGGCGGAGGATTCCACCTTGATCGCCGCCCAGATGGTGAAAGATCTGAACCTTGATCGCTCGGATACGGTACTAACCCGGGAGAAGATCCTGGACAAGCTGGGGCCGGAACTCACTGCTGACCTTTATGTGAACTCGTCGTGGCGCGACCGCCCGCCCACGGTGTCGCGGCCCAGTCTTGAGGAAAACACCGATGACGACTCGGACTCCGGAGTAGACAGCTCAGTCGCCAGCCGTACCGATACATTACCCGCCCTTGCGCTATCGCCCGAGCCTGATTCTGATCCGGCGATAGTTGTGGGTTCCAACAACTGGGTGGTTTCGGGAGAGCACACGGTTTCCGGCAAGCCGCTTTTGTCGAACGATATGCATCTCGGTCACCAGATGCCCAACCTTTGGTACGAAGCCCATCTCCGCTGCGGCAGCTTCGACGTCGCTGGAGTTACTCTTCCGGGTGCGCCCTACGTCATCGTGGGCCACAACCAGCGCATTGCCTGGGGATTCACCAACGTCGGTCCGACCGTGGACGACATTTATGTGGAGACCTTCAATGCAGACGGCCAATACCTCACGCCGGACGGATGGAAGCAGCCCGAACACCGTAGCGAAATCATCCACGTGAAGGGCAAGCCAGACGTGACCGTGGACGTGGTCCTCACCCGCCACGGGCCGATTGTCAGTGAACTGGTTCCCGGTGAGACCCGCAAGCTGGCCCTGCGCTGGACGCTCTATGACGGCATCCGCAATTCCTTGTTTGACGTGGACTCGGCGCAGAATTGGGAGGAATTCCGGCGCGCGTTTTCCCAGTTCGATGCGCCGGGGCAAAACGTCGTTTACGCCGACGTGGATGGCAACATTGGCTACCAGGCGACCGGCAAGGTTCCCATCCGCGCCGCGGGCGATGGCGGCCTGCCGGAGAACGGGAGCGACAACGCACACGAGTGGATCGGTTCCATTCCGTTTGAAAAACTTCCCAGCGTGTACAACCCGCCTTCCGGGATCATCGCCACTGCCAATGGTCGCATCACGCCCGATGGATATCCCTACTCGATCAGCACCGAGTGGGAAGCGCCGTGGCGCGCGGCCCGCATCTACCGCGTGCTGGAATCAGGCAAGAAATTTTCCGCAGCCGACATGCTCTCGCTGCAAACCGACATCTACTCCGAAGCGGACCGGTTCTTTGCCGAGCGCTTTGTGTACGCCGTCGATCATGCCAGGAATCCCTCCCCCCGCGGAAAACAAGCGGCCGAACTCATGCGTGGCTGGGATGGCCGAATGACGGCCGACTCCCCCGCGCCGACCCTTGCCTATCGCGCTCGCAGAGAGCTGACCCGCCTGCTGCTGGAGCCGAAACTCGGGGTCGCACCGAAAGACCCGCACGAAGCCCAGGCCACGCTCAACTGGAAGAGCTACCGGTGGGGCATGCAGTCCGCGTGGCTGGAGAATGTGCTGTCACACCAGCCCAAGCGCTGGCTCCCCGAGGCGTACGCCAGCTACGACGAACTCCTGACCGCGGCTGTAGATGCAGCCGTCAGCGGGCCCGACGCGCCGCAAGATGTGAACTCGTGGAAGTGGGGAGCCTTCAATCCCGTCGAAATCCAGCATCCCATCCTGGGCAGGATCCCGATGGTGCAGCGTTGGGCCGGGCCCGGAGTTGAACCCCAATCTGGCAGCGGATACACGGTCAAGGCGGTCACGCGAACCCATGGGCCATCGGAGCGCATGACGGTAGACCTGTCAGACCTCGATCGCTCCACCCTGAACCTTGTAACCGGCGAGGCAGGAAATTTTCTCAGCCCCTATTACATGGATCAGTGGAAGGCATGGTACGAGGGATTTACCTTCACGCTGCCCTTCTCCCGGCAGGCAGTGGAGAATGCGCGCGTGCACGAACTGGTACTGGAGCCTAAGTAGCGGGCGTCGGACGTCAGACCTCGGGGACAGTCTGGAGTTGCCCAGTTACGCTAAAAGCGAAGTGTGGTCTGACGCCCGAGGTCCGGGGTCTGACGCCTGCTCTCAGTCCACCAACTTCACATCCATCGCCTGCCCGATGATGTCTACCTGCTTTTGCTGCAGTTGGTCGGTGGTCGTGTCGTAGATGGTCAATTCCCCGTCCTGCACCACGTACACCACACTGCGGTTGGTAATCGGCTCCAAGCCGGTTACGTCGCCGGTAGCGGGTGGAATCACAATGTTGGAATTGGCCGTGTTGAAGATGGAGAGGCAGCCACGGACCTCGCCCGGCGGCGGATTGTTGATGTTCGTGCAGTTTTTCGCGCCCACAAAAAGCTGCCCGTTGGCCCCCATTGCCATGCGGGTGTGATAGCCGTCGGTGATAATGGCAGAGCCGGTCACCGTCATGGAGCCGACGTCCACCACGTCCAGCCGCCCGCAGATCGTCGCGGCTGTCATGGTGCCGGTACAAGTGTTCCCCGGCCCCGATGGGGTGCCGGCCAGGTACAGCGTATTCCCCGAAAGCAATCCCGCCGTGACTCCTTCCACGGGGACCGTGGTTACGACGGTGTTGGTGTTCATGTCGATCACGGTGATGCCCGCCGCTATTCCGTTGCACTCCGGTCCGCAATCGAAGATGTACGCCACACTGTCGTCACTGCTGAAGATGCCGCCGACGGGATGGTCGAAGCAGCACACCGGAGTGAGGGGATCACTGCCCGACCCAATAAGACTGGGGGCGATCACGGTCACGGTGTCGGAGGTCTCGCCCATGGCTAGAACACGGTTGCCGTTGTGACTCACGACCACATAGTGTGCCCCCGCGATAGGAATAGTGGCTTCGACGGTCGCCAGAGCCAGGTTCAATTCCTCGACCACGCCCGGGTCTTGACCCAGGACGTGTGCATTCGGTATAGCCACCCAACCTGTTGAGTTGTCGGGCGCAACGAACATGCTTTCCGTGAAGTCGGGCAAAGTGAACGGAGTAAGTGCCGCAGTGCCGATTCTTACGAAATCCTCTTGCGCGTTATCGATCAGCGCGATGGAGTTGTTGGCGCCACTGAAGACCATGGTGAACCTCTTGTTCGGGGAGACCGCCATCAGGCCGGGCTGCGGGCTGGAAGCCGCCAGGCTAACCCTGGACCGGGAAATCTCGTCCTTGGCCGCATCCACGACGTTCAGAACGGGCGTGGTTCCGCCCGTGACCGGTTGCAGCGGGTTGGACACAAACACCTTGAATGTCAGCCCACTGTTGGTCGGAGTGCTGCTGCCTGCGCCGCCCCCGCAGGAAACGAGGATCCCACTGGCAGTAATGAGGACCGCAATAGTAATCAAGGCTCTTTTCAAACCTGGGACTCCGAAGAGCATTTAGAGACACAGACTTAGATGCAGAAACCCGGATTATAGCAGAGCCACTCGCGCCGATTTGCCAGGGTGGTGCCCAGCAAAGCCGCACATGATGCAAAAGCGGGACTCATCTTGTATTCTCGAACCACATGGCTGCTGACCTGCTAGCTCGGCTGAAGAAGTCTCCCGTGTTGTGCGATGGCGCGATGGGCACGCTGCTCTACTCTAAAGGGGTCTTCATCAATCGCTGCTACGACGAACTCAACCTGTCGCAACCTGACCTGATCCGCGGCATTCACCATGAGTACCTGCAGGCAGGTGCGGAAATCATTGAAACCAACACCTTCGGCGGGAACGCTTTCCGCCTGGCGCGGCATAGTATGGCGGACCGGGCGCACGATATTAACCTGGCCGGGGCGCGGCTGGCATGTGAGGCTGCGAAAAAATTCGCCGTCTGGGTCGCCGGCTCGGTCGGTCCCCTCGGAGTCCGCATTGAGCCGCTGGGTAAGACCTCGTTCGACGAAGCTCGCGCCGCCTTCCGCGATCAAATCGCCGCCTTGGTCGAGGGCGGCGTCGATTTGTTGGTTCTGGAGACGTTCGGATACCTGGCGGAGCTTCACCAGGCAATCCTGGCCGCCCGCGATGTGAATCCAAATATTCCGGTGGTGGCACAGGTCACGATTGACGAAGACGGCAACTGCTTCGACGGTTCCACTCCGGAAGTCTTTGGACCGCGGCTGGCGGAGTGGGGTGCCGACGTCATTGGCTGCAACTGCAGCGTTGGTCCGGTCGCTATGCTGGACGCCATCGAACGCGTGCGCGCCGTCTGTTCCCTGCCGTTGGCCGCGCAACCCAATGCCGGGGTACCCCGCTCGGTGGAAGGCCGGAACATCTATCTCTGCTCGCCGGAATACATGGCCAGCTACGCCCGCAAGTTTGTCAGCGCTGGAGTGCGCCTGATGGGTGGCTGCTGCGGGACCACACCGGATCACATCCGGGTGATGAAGTCGGCGCTGCGAGTGGGCGAAGCCCGGTCCAAGGTCGCCGCCGCATCCGTGAGAGGTAACTCGGCAGGGCCGGCTACCCTTCCCGCGGTGCCCCTCGAAAAGCGTTCCCGGTTAGGCGCCAGACTCGCCGCCCGCGAATTCCTCACCATGGTGGAGATCGTCCCTCCCAGGGGAACCGACATCCGCAAGGAAGTCGAGGGCGCACGTTTCCTCAAGTCCGTGGGCGTAGATGGCATCAATATCCCCGACAGTCCGCGCGCGTCGGCGCGTATGAGCAACCAGGCACTTTCCTTGCTGGTGCAGCAGGAGGTAGGCATTGAGGCCATCCTGCACTACACCTGCCGCGACCGCAATGTACTGTGCATCCAGTCGGATCTGCTGGGGGCGGCCGCGACCGGAATCCGCAACCTGATCTGCATCACCGGCGATCCGCCCAAGATGGGGAGCTATCCCGATGCCACTGCCGTCTTCGACGTGGACTCCATCGGCCTGGTGAACATCGTCCACAACCTCAATCGCGGCTTGGACATCGGCGGAAACCCTCTAGGAGCAGGTACGGAGTTTGTCATCGGTGTCGGCGCTAACCCGGGCGTGCCCAACCTCGACGAGGAAATCCGCCGTTTCGAGTACAAAGTCGAAGCGGGAGCGGAATACGCCGTCACCCAGCCGGTGTTTGATCTCGGCCTGCTGGAAGCATTCCTGCGGCGCATCGAGCACTGCCGCATCCCGGTGGTGGCCGGCATCTGGCCATTGGTGAGCGTGCGCAACGCCGAGTTCATGAAGAACGAATTGCGCGTCTCCGTTCCCGACTCCATCCTCGAGCGCATGGCACGCACCCGCTCGCCGGAAACGGCTCGCGAAGAAGGCATCGCGATCGCGCGAGAAATGTTGATCGCCGTCCGCAGCATGGTACAGGGCGCTCAGATCAGCGCGCCTCTAGGCCGCTATACCTCGGCCGTGGACGTGCTGGAGGCCTTGGGAACCTCCAAGCCCACGGCATAGTCTCGCCCAGCCTCCTCCTGTGCCGACATGTCGGCACTTTGCGTACCACAAGCCAGTACAGAAGTATGCTGTACGCCGGCTGTAGATTTTCTCTGAATTTTCACTGGACATCCTGTGCAGAAAGGCGCATTACAATAAAGTAGGAGCGGCGACCCGTTGGCTAAATTCGAAGATTGC